>CABZEV010000001.1 GCA_902524865.1 uncultured Pelagibacteraceae bacterium
GATTTATAAGACCTGCAGTCATTATCGCACCGGCGTTTACCATCGGGTTAAAAGGCACACGTTTAAACTGACCTTTAAGATTGTCTTTACCGTAAGCTCCTTGTAAATTTCCTGAAGCAGTTCTTGCTAATAAAGTTAAATCATCAAATTGTCGACCAGATGGCTCTTGTCCAACATGTTTATGAACTTTTTCTAAACCTAATTTTTCCATTGCAAAACAATAGTTAAAAGGTTTGCACATTGATTGAATTGAGAAATCAACATTACTATCACCTCGCTGATATATTTGACCATCTGTTGTAATAATTGCAATACCAAATTGATCAGGATCAACTTCTGCTAGTGGCGGAATATATGAAGCTAATTCCCCAGACTGATTTTTTTTTACTTCATCAAACATAGTATCTAAATTTTCTGAAAAATAACTGAAGTCAGGTATTGCTAATTCACCACGTAAAGACTTTTCAACTAAAAGACCAGAGGTTCTTATAATACTTACAAAATCTTCAAAAACAATTTTTTCTCCATGCGCTTCGAGTCTTTTAAAAAGACCTTCTAGTCGATTGTCACCTGATTGTAAACCTGAATTATTTAAGGCTTTTTTTAATTTTTTGCTTTCAACGAAATTTTGACCTTCACATAATGAGAAGAATAAATTTGCCTCTCTATTTGACTTTGCTTTTAAAGAATTTAATAAATTTTTAGGATTGTCTTGAATTTTTTTTTTTTTCATTCATCCTGCTTATTAGAATAAAGTTATATTAGGTAATTTTAATATTAGTGTAAATAATTTTATTTACTTGTATCAATTGATTTTAAAAGATTCACCACACCCACATCGCTCTGTCTCATTAGGATTATTAAATACAAAACTTGAGGAAAATTCTTCCTTTTTATAATCCATTTCTGTACCTAACAAATACATAACAGCTGCAGGATCTATAAATAGTCTTACTCCCTTATCTTCGATTACTTCGTCATTTGGATTAACTTCTTTCAGGTATTCCATAACATATGACATCCCTGCACAACCACCTGATTTGACTGAAACCCTTACTCCTAAAGCATCTTTTTCAGCATTAGTCATTATTTCTTTAATTCTAATTGCAGCATTATCACTTAATTTAATTATTTGATTCATTATAAATTTAACTCCAATTTTGCTGAATCTGACATCATATCCTTTGACCAAGGTGGATCCCAAACCAATTGAAGATCTACATCATCAATTCCCTCAACTTGCATTGCACCCTCTTTTACTTCTTTGGGTAAACTTTCTGCAACAGGACAGTTCGGCGTAGTTAATGTCATCTTAATTTCAGCCTTACGACCATTTACTTGTATATCATAAATTAAACCAAGTTCATATATATTCACTGGTAATTCAGGATCATAAATTTTTCTAATTTCTTCAATAATTTTGTTTTTTGCATCCATAATTAATTTTCAGTGGTTATTTCTTTTCCATCATTTTCCATTGCCGATACCAAAGTATGCCATGATAAGGTAGCACATTTAACTCTCATTGGATATTGTTTAACACCTGATAAACACATTAATTTTGTTTTATCATCCTCATTTAAAATATTATTTTTAAGTTCAGGATTTTCTTTGATCATTCCTAAAAAATCCTCAATTATTTCTTTAGCTTCATTATCACTTTTACCTTTAATCAAATCAGTCATTATAGAAGCTGAAGCCATTGATATTGCACATCCGCTTCCTTCGAAAGAAATATCCTCTACTTTTCTTTGGTTATTTAATTTAAGATATACATGTACATTATCTCCACATAACGGATTATTGCCTTTTGCATCTTTATTAAAATTTTCTGTTTTCCCTAAATTTCGAGGGTTCTTTCCATGCTCTAAAATTATTTCTTGATATAATTCTTTTAAATTCATTTTAAATCAAAAATTTTTTTACAATTATTAATACCTTCACTTAGTTTATCTAAGTCATCTTTGGTATTATAGACTCCTAATGATGCTCGCGCACTTGCGGGTATACCTAACTTATCATGAAGTATTTGACAACAATGATGACCCGCTCTTATAGCAACTCCAGTTTCATCTAGAATAGTTGCAATGTCATGTGGATGAACTCCTTCTACAGTAAAAGATAGAACTCCACCTCGCTCTTTTGGATTTCCAATTAGTTTCACAGAATTATTGTTTTTTAAAATTTCTTGGCCGTATTCTATTAGTTCTTTTTCATGTTTAATAATATTATCAATTCCGATACTTTCTAAAAACTTTATTGATTGATCAAACGCGATTACTTGAGCTGTAGCCATTGTTCCAGCTTCATACTTATTTGGAAGTTCACCATAAGAAATTCTATCTTTTTTAACTTCATTTATCATTCCTCCACCTCCTTGGTATGGTGGAAGTTGTTCCAACCATTTCTTTTTTCCATACAAAACTCCAAGTCCTGTCGGGCCATACATTTTATGACATGATATAGCATAAAAATCGCAATCTAAGTCCTGCATATCTAATTTTAAATGTGGTCCCCCCTGGCATCCATCTACTACAACAACTATGCCCTTTGAATGTGCTAATTGAGTTATCTCTTTGATCGGTAAAACTGCACCAGTGACATTGGATAAATGAGTTATTGCTATCACTTTAGTTTTATCTGTAATTTCTTTTTCTATATTTTCAATCGGGATATCTCCGTCTTCATTTATCTCTGCAAACTTTATTTTTATATTTTTGGATTTTCTTAAAAAATGCCATGGAACATAATTTGAGTGATGTTCTAGCTCTGTAATTAAAATTTCATCATTTGGCTCCAAGATCGCTTGACCTAGAGTGTTAGCGACCAAATTTAAAGCTTCTGTAGCACCTTTAGTAAATACAATTTCATTTTTATCTTTCGCATTTATATATTTTTGTACAGAAGTTCTTGTATTTTCATATAAATTAGTAGCTGTAACAGCCAAATAATGAATACTTCTGCCTACATTTGAAAATTGTTTAGAATAAAAATCATTTATTCTATCTAGAACTATCTTAGGTTTTTGAGATGAATTAGCGCTATCTAAGTAAACTAAATCATTGTTCTGAATTTTTTCATCAAAAATTGGAAATTCTTTTTTTATATTATTTATATTCATTCTTTTAATCCAATTATATTTTTAATTAAATTTTTAATTTCTGGATCTGTTATCTTTTCAACAACATCAAGTAAAAATCCATTAATTAAAAGTTCTTTAGACTGTTTATAGCTTAAGCCTCGAGACATTAAATAAAAGATTGAATTTTCATTTAAACTTCCAGATGCTGATCCGTGAGAACATTTTACGTCATCGGCATAAATTTCTAACTCCGGTTTTGCATTAAACTCCGATGTTTCATCTAATAATATTGCTTTACTTAATTGATAACCATCTGTTTTTTGAGCTTTTGAGTTTACAAATATTCTTCCTTGGTATGCAGATTTTGAATTTTTTCCAAGCACGCTTTTGATAAGTTGATAACTTTTGGTATTCTCAACTAAGTGATTAATTGTAGATCTAATTTCATGTTGTTGATTTTCCTTTAATGAAAAAATCCCATTTATAAAAGCCGAAGAATATTCACCATTTAAATTACAATTAACTTCGTTTTTAAAATAGTCAGATCCAGCAGATAATATAAATGTTTCTGAAATGCTATTATCTTCTTGTTCAATGTTATTAAAAGAGTACTTTAAATTATTATTTCTAAACTTATCAAGTTTATAGTTTTTAAGTATTGAGTATTTCTTTAAATTAAAATTGTACAAAATATTTACAAAATTTTTGTCTGCATTATCACTAAAATAATCAATAAGTCTTAGGGAACTATTTTCTTCTAATTCAAAATCTAAGCTTAAATTTACATTTTTTGACTTTATCTTATCATTAGTCGAATGGTAGATAATTAAAGGTTTTTTTAAAGAATAATTTTTTTTTATTAAAATTTTAAAAGTTTTGTTAGTAAATGCATTATTTAAATCAATTAAAGAATTTTCATAATCAAATGTAATTATTTTACCAATTTCATCATTTATTTCAATTTGATTTTGATCTTCATAATTAAAGTCAATTTTTTCAATTCTACCATTTATAAAAATAATTTTATTATGTTCTAAACCACTAACAAAAATAGACTGATCAATTTCATTAGGTAATGAATAATCATTAAAAAAACTTAAATCACCAATATTTTTTTTAATAATTTGACTAATATCTAAAAACTTCCAGTCTTCTTGTTTTCTATTTGGAAAACCGTTATTAATAAATTTCTTCAAAAAACTTTTTTTTAATTGAATTTCTTTTTCTGAAATTTTTAAAGTTTTAATTATTTTATCAAAATCTAATTGTAATTGTTCATTCATTCAACTAAAGCTTTCATAACCTTTTTTTTCTAGTTCTTCTGCAAGTTCATGTCCACCTGATTTGATAATCCTTCCATTCATTAAAACGTGAACGAAATCTGGCTTAATATAATCTAATAGTCTTTGATAATGAGTAATGATTAAAAAAGAATTTTCATTATTCCTTAATGTGTTTACACCATCTGCAACTATTTTTAGAGCATCTATATCTAAACCTGAGTCTGTTTCGTCTAAAATCGAAAGTTTTGGCGCCAGCATGGACATTTGTAGAATTTCGTTTTTCTTTTTTTCTCCACCAGAGAAGCCTACATTTAATTGCCTATTAAGTTTTTCTTCATCAAATTTCAGTTCTTTAGCTTTTTCTTTTACGAGTTTTAAAAACTCAATAGCATCAAGTTCTTTTTGTCCACGAGCTTTTCTAATTGCATTTAGAGAAGTCTTTAAAAAAATATTAGTATTCACCCCAGGAATTTCTAAAGGGTATTGAAAGGCTAAAAATATACCTTTGTGCGCTCTTTCCTCTGTTTCAAGTTCAAATAAATCTTTATTTTCAAATAATATTTCTCCAGATACCTCGTAACCTTTTTTTCCCGATAAAATATTAGATAAAGTGCTTTTTCCAGAGCCATTAGGACCCATTATTGCATGAACTTCACCTGGGTTTATATTTAGTGAAAATCCTCTTAAAATTGACTTATTTTCAACATTCGCGTTTAAGTTATTAATTTTCAGCATCAACCCACGCTTCCTTCAAGACTTATTCCAACAAGTTTTTGTGCCTCTACAGCAAACTCCATTGGTAATTGCTGAAGAACTTCTTTGCAAAATCCATTAACAATTAACCCAACAGCTTCCTCAGGATTTAATCCTCTTTGTTGACAATAGTGCAACTGCTCTTCACTTATTTTTGACGTTGTTGCTTCATGAGCAACATTTGAGTCAAAATTTTTGTTCTTTATGTAAGGAACGGTGTGTGCACCACATTTATTTCCCATTAAAAGAGAGTCACATTGAGTATAGTTGCTAGAATTTTTTGCTTTTGAATTTATATCTACTAATCCTCTATATGTCATATCAGAAAATCCAGCACTAATACCTTTGGAAATTATTTTACTTTTAGTATTTTTCCCCAGGTGGATCATCTTTGTTCCAGTATCTGCTTTTTGATGATTATTTGTAATTGCTATTGAATAAAATTCTCCAATTGAGTTATCACCCTTTAAAATACAACTAGGGTATTTCCAAGTTATAGCAGAACCTGTCTCTACTTGTGTCCAAGAAATCTTAGAATTTTTTCCCTTACATAGTCCTCTTTTAGTTACAAAATTATAAATTCCCCCTTTTCCATTTTCATCTCCTGGGTACCAGTTTTGAACAGTTGAATATTTAATTTCTGCATCATCAAGAGCTATTAGTTCGACGTTAGCAGCATGTAATTGATTTTCATCTCTCATTGGTGCAGTACAGCCCTCTAAATAACTCACGTAACTTCCTTTATCAGCAATAATTAAAGTTCTTTCAAATTGACCAGTTTCTGATGCGTTAATTCTGAAATAGGTTGAGAGCTCCATTGGACACTTTACACCTTCAGGAATATAAACAAATGATCCATCGGTAAAAACTGCAGAGTTTAATGTCGCAAAAAAATGATCTGTTGTTGGAATTACTGTTCCTAAATATTTTTTTACTAAATCAGGATGTTTTTGTATTGCTTCTGACATTGAACAAAAAATGATTCCATGTTTTGTTAATTCACCTTTAAATGTTGTGGCTACTGAAACAGAATCAAATACCGCATCTACAGCTATTCCATTTAATCTTGCTTGCTCTTGAAGGGGAATTCCTAATTTATTGTAAGTTTCTAAAAGTTTAGGATCTAATTCATCTAAGCTCTCAGGTTTATCCTTCATGCTTTTAGGAGCCGAATAGTAATATAAATCTTGATAATCAATTTTAGGATACTTAGGTTTTTGCCAGTCAGGTTCTTTGAGAAGCTTAAATCTCTCAAATGCTTTTAATCTAAAATCCAACATCCATTTAGGTTCTTTTTTAATATTTGAAATAAACTTAATTACATTTTCATTTAGACCTTTTGGTGCTTTAATATTTTCAATATCAGTTGTAAAACCGTACTTATAATCTTTTAAATTTTCTATATCTTTTTCTCTAGTATCCATTTTATAATCTTCTTTCAAAGTTTTCTTTTACTAAGTCATCTAAACTTTTTTTATCAAAAAAATTATTAATGTGAGTTTCAAGTTCATCCCAAAGATTATGAGTTAAACATTTTGTAGATTTACCATTACATCCTTTTTTTGACTCTTTTTTACATTGGACAGTTTTTACTTTTTCATCTACTGCATCAAAAATATTTGTTAATTTTATTTCTTTAGCTTTCTTATTTAAAATATATCCACCTTGAGTTCCTCTAACGCTTTGAACAATTTCTTTTTTTCTCAATTTTGAAAAAATTTGTTCTAAATAATCTAACGAAATGCCTTGTCTTAAAGATATATCCCTTAGAGAAACTGGATTAATTCCATTAAATCTAGCCAGATCTACTAAAGCCATTACCGCATATCTGCCTTTAGAAGTAAGTCTCATAATACAATATTTTACTGGGGTATATATAAACCTGACCAAAATAGTCAAGTATCATGAGTAAAAAAAAAGCTAACATTTTGTCACGCAGTTGTGATAAACCTATTTTTTTTTTGAGAATAATAATCAATAACAATTATGGAAAATAAAATATTAGAAATATTTATTCCAGGACCCGCAGGTAGACTTGAGGCAAAATATTATAAGAGTAAAAAAAATACTTCCCCAATAGCTTTGGTTTTACAACCACACCCGCAGTATGGGGGGACAATGAATAACAAAGTTGTTGTAGAAACTTTTCATACTTTTATGGAGAATGATTTTTCAGTTTGTAGAGTAAATTTCAGAGGTGTAGGAAAGAGTGATGGAGAATTTGACAATGGCCAAGGTGAATTAGCAGATGCTGCAGCTGCTCTGGATTGGTTAGAGAGAGAAAATTTTGATAATTCTCAGTGTTGGGTTTCAGGTTTTTCTTTTGGGTCATTGATTGCTATGCAACTTTTAATGAGGAGACCAGAGATAAATAGATTTGTCGCAATCTCTCCCCAACCAAATGTTTATGATTTTTCATTTTTGTCTCCGTGTCCAACTTCTGGAATAATGATTTATGGAAAAAAGGATGAATTGGTGCCTGTTGAACATATCAATGAACTAAATAAAAGATTAAGTGCGCAAAAAGGTATTAAAGTTGAATTTCAGTCAATCTCAGAAGCAAACCATTTTTTTTCCAAAAATGAGAATGCACTTTCTAAATCTCTTGATAAATACATAAAAAAAGAAACAGCCTTGTATTAAAAATTTTCAACTAAAACTCCACCAGTTACTGATTTTTTACATCTAGTTGTATTTGGAAATGAAATAGGCATACCTTTTAGTGATCTTATAGCTAAAAAAGCAAAAGCTTGGGACTCAATAAAATCTCCGTCTAATTTATATTGATCAATTGAATTAAGATTTATATCATCAAAATTACTTTTTATACACTCTAAGAGATATTTATTTTTTCTTCCACCCCCACATACTAACCATTTACTTTTTTTTGAATTATTTTTATTGTGAATAAAATTCATTCCATTGGAAATTAATTTAGCGGTGAAATAAGTAATGGTTGCAGCACCATCCTCTAATGAAAGTCCTTTTGCAAAAAAAATATCGAAATTTTTAATATCTAAAGATTTTTCAAAATTAGATTGTTCAGTAAAATTGTCCAAAGCCTGATTTAAAATTAGTTTGTCTATTTTTCCAGATCTTGCTACTAAACCCTCTTTATCGTACCTTTTTTTTGAATTTTTTCTCATCCATTCGTCTATCAAACAATTTCCAGGTCCGATATCACAGGCATAAATTTTTTCTTCTAAGTCCAAATTATTATATTCTATCGTAGAGGTAACATTAGAAATACCTCCAATATTAAGAATATTCATAGGAAAACCTAAATTAAATTTTTTATTTAATTCATTTGCTAAAGCATTATGAAAGATTGGTGTTAGAGGAGCACCCTGTCCCCCATTTTCTAAATCATTTTGTCTAAAATTGTAAACAACTTTTTTTTTTGTTAATTGAGATAGTAGCAATCCATCACCCAATTGTTTTGTAATTTTTTTTTCTGGATCATGAAATATTGTTTGACCGTGGAAACCAATTAAATCAACATGCGATTTTGAAAGTTCAAGGCTCTTATTAACAGCCTTAAAATGAAATAAAGTAATTTCTCTTTCTAAATCTCTGATTTCAACTTGATGTTTGGTTAAATCATCTGGACTTAAGATTTTATTCCTAATTTCAAGTATTTTTTGAGTTAATTCTTCATCATATTGAAAGTATTTATCAATTAATATTGAAAATTCTTGATTACCATCTGACCTTATTATGGATACATCTACTCCATCCGATGAGGTACCACTCATTAAACCCATTGCTGTATAAATCTTATCCATTCTTATTTTTTTTTATTAAATAATGTATATTGTGGAACTATAGACTTATGGATAAATTTTTAAAAGAATTTAAAGATAGAGGCTACTTCTATCAATGTACGAATGAAAATGAATTATCTAAATTTATAACTAAAGAAAAAATTAAAGGTTACATAGGTTTTGATTGTACTGCTGAAAGTCTTCATGTTGGAAGCTTACTTCAAATCATGTGTCTCAGACTTCTTCAAAAATATGGGCACAGACCGATTGTCCTATTAGGTGGAGGGACTACCAGAATTGGAGATCCTTCAGGTAAAGATAAAACAAGGAAAATTTTAACTAAAAAAGAAATAGATAAAAATACAAAAAATATTGAAAAAATATTAAAAAAATTTTTAAATAATCACGATCCAAAAATAAAACCTATTTTTGTAAATAATTATTCCTGGCTTAAAAATTTAAATTATATTTCATTTTTAAGAGAAATAGGAAAACATTTTACAATAAATAAAATGCTTACTTTCGAAAGTGTTAAAACTAGATTGGATAGAGAACAATCTTTAAGTTATATGGAATTTAATTATATGATTTTGCAAGCTTATGATTTTTTAGAGCTGAATAAAAAAGAGAATTGTTCCTTGCAAATAGGAGGTTCTGATCAATGGGGAAACATTGTCAATGGAACAGAACTTATAAAAAGATATTCTAGTAAACAAGCTTATGGTTTAACTACTCCTCTAATTACATTATCCTCAGGAGTAAAAATGGGAAAAACTGAGACAGGTGCTATTTGGTTAGATAAAAAATTATTATCATCATATGACTATTGGCAATTTTGGAGAAATATTGATGATAAAGATGTAATAAGATTTTTAAAAATGTTCACAGATTTAAATATTGAA
Organism: uncultured Pelagibacteraceae bacterium; assembly: GCA_902524865.1. Taxonomy (GTDB): domain Bacteria; phylum Pseudomonadota; class Alphaproteobacteria; order Pelagibacterales; family Pelagibacteraceae; genus Pelagibacter. The sequence goes on from CABZEV010000001.1 coordinate 9,785, forward strand.
GAAATTAATAAAATGAAGGATGAAGATATTAATAAACTTAAAATTAAGCTAGCTAACGAGACAACTGCTATGCTTCATGGTTTAAAAGCTGCTAAAAGTTCAGAGCAAGCGGCAAAAGAAGCTTTCTCAGGAACTTCGCTTAGTTCAAATTTACCTTCAATTAAAATTAAGAAAACTGATATTGAAAATAAAATGAGTATTATAGATCTCGTGATCTTATCTAAATTAGAAAATTCAAAGAGTGAAATCAGACGACTTATTAAAGGAAATGCAATAAAACTGAACGATGAAATTATATCTAAAGAAAATCTGATTATCTCTTATGAATTATTCAGAAAAAATTATTTAAAACTTTCTGTGGGAAAAAAAAGACATTTAAAAATTGAGTTAAGTTAATTTTTTTTAATTTTTTCCAATGTTCTTGTAATAAATCTAGGTGTTAAAGTTTTGACAGGATTTACAGAAGTCTTTAAATTTTTTGGAGGGCCTTTGATCTTAAAACTTACTCCAAATACTCCCTCACCAGTTTTTTTTCCAACTAATATTTTACCTAGTACAGGTAATGAACCAATAAAGTTGTTAATTGTTGTAGCTGGTACCAATGTACCCTTTAAACTTATTAACTTATTTTTTTCGACATAACCTTCCATTAAAATAGATATTGCAGGACCAATCGCATAAATCTCTTCAATGGTCATTAAATTACCCTCATTTTTAAAATTCATTTCAAATTCTGTAAAACGTATACCTTCTCCAGACAAAATGTCCGCGATACCTTGCAAGGATGCTAAAGTGAGAATCTTCGTTAATATAGGCAGCTCTTTTAATTTAAAATCGTAAATTTTTATTTGCGAAATAGATTTTTTTGATTTTTTTGAACTATAAAAATCGAGTGATCCCTCATCGAAACCCTTTATAAATTTATATCTTTTTACAAAAGGTTTTGCCTCATCAACAAACAAGGTGGTAATTTTATCATTATCAACACTATTAATTGTGAATTTAAGTTTTTTATTTTTTGAAAAACTTCCTATTAAGTTGGCTTTTTGTATTTCATTATTTTTAATTGAAATATCTCCTTTAAAATCTGTTAGATAATACTCACTATCTAAAAAAATTTTTTCAATATCAATTTCCAAATTACTATTTATATCTATGATTTTTGACCCTTCATCATCATTTGATAATAATTCCTCAATAAAATTATCAGCGTTAAAACTAGATCCAGTTAAATAATATTTTTTTTTATCTTTTTTTAATCTTATTGAATTTTTTTGTCTGTCTTGATCAAGATAATCTAAATCTAACTCATCTAATCTGGAAATTTGTAGTTTTTCGTTAAACACTAAATTTTTTATTTTAATAAAGTTTTTATCCTCATTTAGATTAAAAGATTTTATTATTAGTCTGTTATTTTTATTTTGAGACCCTTTGAGATTTAAGATAATTTCATTTTTCTGATTTTTTTTGTAATTAAAAAAATCAAATTTAAAAGGGTTATCTTTTATTCTTAAAATTACTTCAAAGTTTTTAGTTTTATTCTTATTTGAAAAAAAATAATCTATGTCATCATTGTCAACTTGATATAACAGGTTTCCATTTCCCTCAATAGTAAAATTATTCTTTTCATATTTTAATTTTATTTTTTGATCTAAAAGAGAAATTGTTTTTTTTTGTTTAGGAAAGTATCTTTTTAATTCTAAATTATTAGGTATTATTAATTCATGAACTAATATTTCTGAATTAATTTTGAAATTTTCAAATTTAAATCCCTTTTGTATTTCAAAAGAAAAATTATTATTGGAAGTTAATGATATTTTTTCTATTTCAAAATTTGGTAAAAATGGTTTGACTAATAAATCTATATTTCTTTTATCTAAATCAGACTTTTTATGCGCAAAAGTGCCATCTACAAAAAAATTATTATTCTTTTTATTTATTGATAATTTTTCAGAGTAAAATCCTATTTTATCAAATTTAAAATTAAGATCTTTAACTAAAAAATTATTTCTACTATAATCAAAAATAAAGTCTAATTTTTGTAGATTGTATTTTTTCAATACATTTAATTCAACATCTTTTACAATACCATTAATCTCATAATTGCTCTTAATTTTTCCATTTGAATCAAATTCTAACTTTATATCAGCAATCAAATATCCTTTTTTAATGCCTTTTTCCATTATGAACAGTTCAGGAGTATTTTGAAATAATCTTAAAAAAGAAATTAAGTTTTTTAACTCAAGAGATTTTGATGAAATCTCTAAATTTTCAATTAAAAACTTATCTTCTATTAAGGACTTTATCGAAATTTGTGTTTTTATATTCTCAATTTCTATTTTTTTACTTTGATTTATTAAATTTGTGCCAATTGTTTTGGCTTGAAGTTTTAATTGAAATGGATCTAAAATTAATTTTATTTCTTTTAGTTCAATCTCTAAATTTTTATCAAGTTTTCGAATTTTTTCTGTTATTTGATCATTAAATTTATCAGTCTCAACTCCAAAAATGCTTAGGTACGTTAAACTAATAAATATTAACAATAATATTGTTATAAAAAGTTTAAGAAATATTTTCATTATGCCTGATACAGCGATTGTTCTAAAAATTCGTCAATTTCCCCATCTAAAATCTTGTCTGGATTAGAGCTTTCAAAGTTCGATCTATTATCTTTTACTAATCTATAGGGTTGCAAAACATAAGATCTTATTTGATGTCCCCAACCTATTTCAGATTTCGATGACTCGGTATTTTCATTTTCTTTTTCTTTTTTTTTGATCTTAAAATCATAGAGTCTTGCTTTAAGCATATTCATGCATGTTTCTTTATTTTTATGTTGTGATCTTTCATTTTGACATTGAACTACAATTTTAGATGGTAAATGAGTAATTCTAACTGCACTATCGGTTGTATTAACATGTTGACCACCAGCGCCACTAGATCTGTAAGTGTCTATTCTCAAATCTTTATCTAGAATTTCAATATTAATATTTTCATCCACCACTGGATAAACCCAAATACTAGCAAAACTAGTATGACGTCTTGCGCCTGAGTCAAATGGCGAAATTCTTACTAATCTGTGAATTCCAGACTCTTTTTTTAACCAACCAAATACATAATCACCTTCTATTTTTATTGTTGAGGATTTTATTCCCGCCTCATCACCTTTGTGTTCACTTATTAATGTTGACTTAAAATTTTTGTTGTCAGACCATTTTAAATACATTCTTCTCAACATATCTGCCCAATCTTGACTTTCAGTGCCTCCAGCACCAGCATGAATTTCGATATAACAATCAAAAGTGTCAGTCTCATTTGATAAAAAGCAATTTATTTCATTTTTTTTTGCTAATTTTCTTAAATTTTTAATATTTTCTAAAGCTTCATTTTGTATATTTGTATTATTTTCCTCCAAAGCTAATTCATACAAATCACTTAAATCATTTAATTTATTTAAAGAACTTTTGTGAGAATTTATCAAGTCCTCATACAATTTTTTTTCTTTAAGTATTTTTTTTGAATAAGACTTATCCTGCCAAAAATCAGGATTAAGAATTGTTTTATTATGACTTTGTAATTTTAAATCTATCTTATTCTTATCAAAGATACTCCTTAACTCTTTGATTTATTTTTTCTATCTCTTTTTTATAATCTGTATATTTATGATCCATTAATAAAACTTTAATATATTATTCGTATCTAATCTATTATTATTTGAATATAACACTCTACCATCAATAACATTCTTGCTTTTATATGCTTCTAAAATTGTATCTTTAGATGAAAATTTTGCTTTTTGACCTGTTGTCGGGTCAACTACCATCATCGTAATCTCATCAGCAACTTTAAATGGTCGAGCGTCAGATTTTTTTATAGCTGATTCGATAAATTTCTTAAAAATTGGTAAAGCTGTTTTTGAACCAGTTTCAAATTTACCTAGGGGTTGTGGATTATCCATTCCAACATAAACTCCTATAACGTAATTTGAAGTGTAACCAATAAACCATGCATCAGTGTTCTTATTAGTTGTTCCTGTTTTGCCTGCGAGATTCAAATTTAGATTTCTTAATTTTTTTCCTGTACCTCTTTTTACTACACCTTCTAATAAAGAAGTAATTTGGTAGGCTGTTTGTGGGGAAAATATCTGTTTAAAATTATCTCCTACATCAGGAAAGTCTTTTCCGGTATATGAAAGTTTATCACAATTTAAGCATGATCTATTTTCATTGTTTAAAATTGTATTTCCTTCACTATCCTGAACACGATCAATCAAAATTGGTGAAACTAATTTACCTCCATTTACAAAAGCTGAATATGCAGAAGTAAGTTTTAACAGAGTTGTTTCAGCAGAACCCAGAGAAATGGATAAAAGCTCATCGGGATTTTCATAAATGCCAAGATTTTTAGAGAATTTAGCAACTTTATCTACACCTAGATTCTGTGCAATTCTTACTGTCATTAAATTTCGTGACTTTTCCAAACCAATTCTCAAAGTTGACAATCCATAAAATTTTTTTCCATAATTTTCCGGCTTCCACATTTTTAAATCAGTTCCTTGATCTAAGACTAATGGCGCATCTAAAACTAATGAAGAAGGTGTATAATTATTTTCAAGAGCTAAGGCGTAAACAAATGGTTTAAATGCTGAACCGGGTTGGCGCAGAGCTTGTGAGGCCCTATTAAACTCACTATTTTTAAAACTAAATCCGCCACTTAGTGCAACGACTCTACCTGTGAAAGGATCGATTACAACTATACCACCATTTATTTTTGGTAATTGTTTAAGGCTAAACTTATTATTTCTTATATTTTTTACATAAATTATATCCCCCACTATAAAAAGGTCATCTAATTCTTTTTTAGTCCAAGAAATATTATTGTAATCTATGATTCCTTCAATTTTATCTTTTGTTTCTATTTCTATAGAAAATTTAGAAATTTTTTTAATTATCGCAATTTTCCAATCAATAGAATTCTCTAAATCATATTTATCTAAACCAACAGACCAATTTTTAGAATATGGTTTATTTAACAATGGACCACGCCAACCTTTGCGTTGATCATATTTAATTAATCCATTTCTTAAAGAGTTTGTTGCAATTTTTTGTAATTCTAGATTTATTGGCGTGTTTATATTAAATCCTTGGTTATAAACTTTTTCATATGATAAAACTTCAATAATATTTTTTCTTACGTCTTCAATATAATATTGAGCATCTTCTAAATAAACTCTTTTAGTTTTTTTTAATTGAATATTTTTTTTTCTGAAATTTTGATAATCTTTCTCTGTTATGAAATTATTGTCTAACAAGTTTTTTAAAACTAAATCTCTTCTAAATTTTGCTAATTCTATATTTCTATATGGATTATATTTACTTGGCGCCTTAGGCAATGCAGCTAATAAAGCAGCTTCTTCATAATTCAGTTCTTTTATTGATTTATCAAAATATTCTAGACTTGCAGCAGCCACTCCATAAGCCCCACTGCCGAGGTAAATTTGATTTAAATATAACTCAAGTATTCTTTCTTTGGATAGTGCTCTTTCAATTCTAAATGCTAAAATGGCTTCTTTAATCTTCCTGTTCAAACTGACTTCATTAGTTAAAAGAAAGTTTTTTGCTACTTGTTGCGTAATTGTTGAAGCGCCTTCTAGTCTTTTAGATGTAAGAACATTTTTAACGTTATTTATGATTGCTCGTAAAACCCCTTTGGCATCAACCCCTGGATGAGAAAAAAAATTTTTATCTTCAGCGGATAAGAAAGCATTAGTAACATTTTTAGGAATTGAACCATAAGGAATAAAAATTCTCTTCTCTTTTGAAAAATCTGCAACTAAATCACCATTTCCAGAGTAAACCTTGCTTGAGACAGGAGGTTTGTAATTTTTTAAAAATTTGTAGTCAGGTATATTGTTAGAAAAATTCCATAAAATACCTAAAACAATTATTGATGAAATTAATGAAAAACTAATAAAACCAATAAATAAATTCTTTAAAATTTTGCTCATTTTGTTTCCATTATATAAAGGAATTTGTTAAAGTTAAGGCATAAGAATACAGACAAAATTTTAATAATTTATGAATCAATCAAAAAATATGTTATGGAAAAAAATTTATATATCGATGCATCGCATCCAAATGAGATTAGAATTGTACTCAAATCAGGTGAAAAAATTGAAGATTATGAGTACGAGGGCATAAAAAATAATCTAATAAAAAATAATATCTATTTAGGTAAAGTAAGTCGGATAGAACCATCTTTGCAAGCTGCGTTCGTTGATTTCGGGAGGGAGCGTCATGGTTTTTTATCTTTCAACGATATTCAATCTGATTATTATCAAATTCCACAAAGTGATTTAGAAAAAATAAAACAAGAAGAAGAAAGAGTCCGAGAGGAACTATCAAAAAAAGTTGAAGCTAAAGATGAAGAAAATTTAGCTGAAGGCAAATTAGAAATTGAGGATCCCTTAGAAAAAAAAGATCCAATAGAAAAAACGGATCCAGAGGATAAGGAAAATTTGGATGATGAAAAAGAAAAAAAATATGAAAGTAAATTTAGATTCAAAAGATACAAAATCCAAGAGGTAATAAAACCTAATCAAGTAATTCTAGTTCAGGTGATAAAAGATGAGCGCGGGCAAAAAGGTGCTGCGTTAAGTACTTTTATTTCTATTGCAGGTAAATATATAGTTTTAATGCCTAACACACCTAAAGGTGGAGGAATTTCGAGAAAAATTTTTAATCCTGCAGATCGAAAAAAAATAAGAAGTATTTTAAATGAAATTGAAATCCCAAATGAAATGGGACTTATAGTAAGAACTGCTGGAAGTAATAAAACTAAAAATGAAATTGACCACGATTTAGATACACTTATTAAAAGTTGGAATCAAATTAAGGAAAATGCCCTTGGTTCAATCGCACCTTCATTAATTCATCAAGAAAGTGAAATAATTAAAAGAACTTTAAGAGATATGTATGATGAAAATACAAAAAATATTATTATTGAGGGTAATGAAGGTTATAAAAAAGCCCAAAATTTTATGAAAATGATGATGCCGTCTCATGTAAAAAAAATAAAAAAATATAGGGGAAAAAAACCTTTATTTATAGAGGAGGGTATTGAACAGAAACTAAATCAAATATTTGAGAGTGAAATTAAATTAAATTCAGGTGGTTATTTGGTAATTAATCCAACAGAGGCTTTAGTTTCAATAGATATAAACTCGGGAAGCTCAATAAAGCAAAAAAATGTAGAAAGCACTGCTTTAGATACAAACCTTGAAGCAGCAGATGAAATAGCAAGACAAATAAAGATAAGAGATTTATCAGGACTAATCATAATAGATTTTATTGACATGCTTAGTTATGGTAATCGAAGATTGATAGAGAGAAGGCTCAAAGAAAAATGTAGATCTGATCGAGCCAGAATTCAAATTGGAAGAATATCAAATTTTGGGCTTTTAGAAATGTCTCGACAGAGATTAAGAGAAAGTGCAGTCAAATGGAATATTAAACTTACAGATGAGTCATTTGCACTAAAAATTCTTAAGTTGGTTGAATTAAAAGCGGTTATTAATAAAGCTAAATTTGTAGATTTAAAAGTATGTAAAAAAATTTCTGATTTTCTAAAAGAAAATTTTATTGAGGATCTTACTTATTTCGAAAAAAAAAATAAAATGAAAATTGATATAATATCTGATAATAACTTAATAATTCCTGAATATATTATTGATATTAAAAATAAATCTAAAAAAACTATAGAATTAATTGAACATTTTGAAAAATTAAAAAATCTTGAGGAGCAAAAAGTAAATAACATTATTGAATTAAAAGAAAAAAAAAAATTTAAAAAGAAAACTTTTAGAAGAAAAAAATTTTTTAAAAAAGCTAAATAATTCCTAACTTTGGTGAAGATTGACTTCCATACAAGGTTTTTTTAATTCTGCCTGATAAATATGATTGACGACCTGCAATAACTGCATTCTTAAATGCTAAGGCCATTTGAAATGGTCTTTTTGCTTTTGCGATTGCTGTATTAACTAAAACCCCATCACACCCTAATTCCATAGCTATAGCTGCATCTGAGGCTTGTCCTAGTCCAGCATCAATTATTAATGGTAATTTTGTTTGTTTTCTAATTATCTTGATATTTACTTTATTAATTATACCTAAACCAGAACCTATTGGTGCAGCTAAAGGCATTATTGCGCAAGCTCCTGAATTTTCCAATCTTTTTGCCATTAAAGGATCATCATTACAATAGACCATAACTTTAAATCCTTCCTTGGTTAATATCTCAGTTGATTTAAGAGTTTCAATCATCTCAGGAAATAAGTTTTTTTTATCTCCCAATACCTCAAGTTTGACTAATTTCCAGCCACCTATCTCTCTCGCCAACCTTAAAGTCCTTAATGCCTCTTTTGAGTTAAAGCAACCAGCCGTATTTGGAAGATAAGTAATTTTTTTTGGATCAATATAATCCATTAATAATGGTTTTTTTTTATCAGTAATATTTACTCTTCTAACAGCAACTGTAACTATTTCAGCTCCTGATAGTTTTATTGCTTTAGCACACTCTTGCATAGTTTTATACTTACCGGTTCCCACAATAAGTCTAGAGCTAAAATTTTTCCTAGAAATAATTAATTTGTCTTTTTTCAATTTTAACCACCTCCAATGAAATGAACTATTTCTATTTTATCGTTATTTTTAAGTTTGATGCTTTTTATTTTTTTTTTATTCACTATTTCTTGATTTAATTCAACAGCAACTTTCGTTAATGGAATTTTGTTTTTTTTAACAATATTGAATAATGTTGAATTATGATTAATAGCTCTCATTTTTCCGTTTAATTTTATTTTTATTTTTTTTTTCATCGTATATAAAAGCTGAATGAATAATAAAATAATTATTATTAATGGTCCAAATATTAATCTATTAGGTGAAAGAGAACAATCACAATATGGATCAATCACGTTTGACAAGCTTAAAGAAGAATGCTTAGCAAAATCAAAAGAATTAGGACTTTCCACTGAGTTTGCACAATCAAATGTTGAGGGGGAATTGGTTAATATAATACAAAATGCTAAGGAAAAGTTTGACGGGATGATTATCAATGCTGCTGCATTTACTCACACCTCAATTGCAATTAGAGATGCTTTAGAAATTTTTAAAAAACCTATTATTGAAGTACATATTTCAAATATCTATAAACGTGAAGAATTTAGAAAAAAATCTTTAATAAGTGACGTAGTTACTGGTGGAATATTTGGCCTAAATACTGATGGTTATATTTTAGCCATAATTTCAATACAAAAGCTGATTCAAAATGAAAATAGATAAAAAACTAATAAAAGAATTAAGTGATTATTTGGATGAATTTAACCTTACTGAACTGGAGTACACGGAAAAAGATACCAAAATAAAAGTATCAAAAAATAATATTTCAATTAATAATCAAACAAATCAATCATTATCTGAAGAAATAAGTTCAAATAAAAATTTAGAAAGTAAAAATAATATATCTGTAATTGAAGTTACATCACCAATAATTGGTACTGCTTACCATGCACCTGAACCTGGAGCTAAAAAATTCGTAGAGGTTGGAAAGAAAATAAAAAAAGGTGACACTGTAATGATTGTAGAAGCTATGAAAACCATGAATCATGTGCCCTCAAGTTCTGATGGAATAGTAAAAAAGATACTCGTAGCTGATGGTCAACCTGTTGAGTTTGGCCAAACCCTTATCATACTAGAATAATGTTTAAAAAAATTTTAATTGCAAATCGTGGGGAAATTGCAGTTAGAATTATCAGAGCTTGTAAAGAATGGGGAATCTCCACAGTTGCTGTTCATTCTGATGTAGATAGAGAAAGTATGCACGTTAAATTAGCAGATGAAAGTATATGTATAGGCTCTCATCAACCAGCTAATAGTTATTTAAATATTCCTGCGCTTTTATCAGCTATAGATTTGACTAATGCTGAAGCGGTTCATCCTGGTTATGGTTTTTTGTCTGAAAATGCAAACTTCGCAAAGATACTTGAAGAAAATAAAATCAAATTTATCGGTGCTTCTGCAAAACATATTGAAATGATGGGAGATAAAATTCAAGCAAAAAAAATTGCAAAAGAAAATGGATTACCTGTTATAGAAGGATCTGAGGGGGGTGTTCAAGATGTAGCTGCAGCAAAAGAGTTGTGTAAAAAAATTGGTTTTCCGGTCTTAATTAAAGCTTCTGGAGGTGGAGGAGGTAAAGGTATGAAAATTGTTCAAAAGGAGGAAGATTTTGAGACAATGTTTTCTGTAGCAAAATCGGAGGCAAAAAAATATTTTGGCAATGACGAAGTTTATATTGAGAAATTTTTTCAAAATCCAAGGCATATAGAAGTTCAAATTTTAGCTGGAAAGAATGAAACAATTCACTTGCATGAAAGAGATTGCTCTGTTCAAAGAAGACATCAAAAATTAATCGAAGAAACTCCAAGCCCAGTTTTAAACGACGAAATTAGAAAAGATTTATTTGATAAAACTGTAAATATGGTCAGAAAAATCGGTTATCAAGGAGCTGGTACGGTAGAATTTATATATGAAGATGGAAAATTCTATTTTCTAGAGATGAATACAAGAGTACAGGTCGAACATCCTGTTACAGAAATGGTTACAGGAATAGATATAATTAAAGAACAAATATGGATTGCTTTTACTGGTGAAACGGCTCTCAAGCAATCAGATATCAATCCAAGAGGACATGCCATCGAATGTAGAATAAATGCTGAAGATCCAAAAAAAAATTTTCAGCCATCACCAGGTACTATCAGTATGTGTCATCAGCCATCAGGTTTTAGAACAAGGGTAGATGGAGCAATTTTCCAAGGTTATAAGGTAACTCCATATTATGACAGCTTGATATGTAAATTAATTTGTCATGGTAGAAATAGAGGTGAGGCAATCCAAAGGATGAATAGATCATTAGATGAATTTGTTATTGAAGGGATTACAACAACCATTCCTTTACACAAAAAACTTTTAAGTCATAAAAAATTTCTCGAGTCTGATTTTAATGTAAGTTGGATTGATAATGAGAAGATAGTTTAATAACAGCTTATTAACCAAATATCATATACAGGATGATCAAATGGTGTTATGGATGGGCTTGATGAGAACATCCAGCCATTAAACACAAATACATCATCTTTATTTTTATTTGTTAGATCCCTTACTTGAATATAAGCTATAATTTCTGGATTATCATCGAATTCTGAATTTTTACACTTCAAACTTTTAATTAGAAGATCTTTGTGTTTTTTTTCTTCTCCGTTTTTAAGTTTAATTAAAATATTTTTTGAAGAAATTTTATCTAAAATTTTTATATTAGTGTACCTACTTACTTGATTTTGCTCAGAATATGCAAAAAAGGGTATGATTAAAAAAAGAAATATAAATAAATTAAATTTAGTCTTTCCAAGACCTATATTTTTTTTGAATAGCATTTTTGTTTTTATTTGGATAATAAGCAGAGTCTGTGCCAGTTAAATTCTCTTGATGGGGTTTTTGCCAACTATATTTTTTTAATTCATGATTATTTTCTATTTTATTACGAGTAAAATGTATCCAAGAATACCACTCTACTGGTATTTTTGATGCGTCAATTTCTGCAGCATAAATAACCCATCTTTTTCCATTTTTAGACTCGTAATATTTATTTCCTAAATGATCTGTTCCTACTAATTTACCAAATAAAATTGTTTTTACTCTGGTTCCAAAAGTATCTCGATTCCACCATGTGAAAATTTTTTTAAAAAGTGTCAACATAATAAAATTATTTTTTTCAATTTAAAATTGTATAAATTAAATTAGACTAAAATTTGTTTTTGTATATAAATTAATTGATTCATTATTCAAATAAAATTTAAAATAATAAATGAGGTTAAATGGCAAAATATTTAGTTGAAACATATTACACTTGTACTTTTAAAGTAAATCATTATTTAGACAATATTAATGAAAGTGAGCTTAAAAATTTAGAAAAACGAGACGATGGTAAATTTGAAGTCCTGGACGTAAAACTTGATAATAGAAAAACCAAAAGCTTAGATCCAAATAATAAAAAGATTGTTGAAAATAAGAAAATTGACGTAGTAGCCACAAATAACCAATCATCATCAAAAAATTTAGAGAATATAATCAAGGCTAATAATAATCCAGAAAAATCAGGAAAAAGATTTAGTATGCCAGATAGAAGAAAAGGCTACATCCAAAAAGCAACTATTGGTGATCATAAAGTATATTTACACACTGGTGAATACGAAGATGGAAAAATTGGAGAAATTTTTATTGATACAAGCAAAGAGGGTGAATTAGTTAAAGCCCTAATGAATAATTTTGCTATAGCAATATCCTTAGGTCTACAATATGGGGTTCCACTGGATGAATTTATAAGTGCTTTTGTTGGTACAAAATTTGAACCTTCCGGTAAAGTTCATGGAAATGATAGAATTTTAACCGCAACATCAATTCTAGACTATATTTTTAGAGAATTAGCGATTTCTTATCAAAATAGAGAAGATTTGGCTCATACACCTTCAATTGGTAATTCAGAAATTTCAAATATTGATGAGCAAAACACAGATGATCAAAATCAACTTTTAAAAATAGTAAAAGATATTACTAGTAAAGGTTTTGTAAGAAATAACTATAAGAAAAATTTAGTTGATTTATCAGATGTAAAGATAAATCTCAAAGGTAAAAAATAATCTATTTCTTTATTTTGAGAGCTAGATTTAGCTCCTTTAATTGCTTTTCATCTATAGATGAAGGAGCATTCATCATTAAATCTTGAGCGTTTTGATTCATGGGAAACATAGTCACTTCCCTAATATTTTTTTCGTTTGCCAAAAGCATTATTATTCTATCAATCCCAGGAGCAATTCCCCCATGCGGTGGTGCACCATAGCTCAGAGCATTGATCATTCCACTAAATTTTTCATCAACTTGATCTTTATTATAACCTGCAATAGCAAATAATTTATACATAAGTTCAGGAATATGATTTCTTATAGCACCAGATGAAAGTTCAATCCCATTACATACTATATCGTACTGATAAGCTAACATATCTAAGGGTTCTTCAAAATTAAGTTTTTTAATATCTCCTTGCGGCATCGAAAAAGGATTATGACTAAATTCAATTTTACTAGTTTGATCATTTTTTTCAAACATTGGATAATCAACTACCCAACAAAATGCGAAAACATTATCATCTATTAAATTCAAGTCTTTTGCAATTTTATCTCTAGCTAAGCTAGTTATTCGCTCTAAATCTTTTTTTTTACCACAAGCCATGAATATACTATCTCCAACTTTTGCACCTGTTTTTTTCATGATTTCCTCTAAAGATTCTTTTGAAAAAAACTTACCCACTGGTCCTTTTGCAGAAAACCCATTTTCAATAGTAAAATAAGCTAGACCAGAGGCCCCCTCATCTTTAGCCCATCTATCTATATTATCAAAAAAGCTTCTTGGTTTATCTTTCGTATTCTGAGTAACAATACATCTTACATTTGAGCCAGACTTCACATGTTTTTTAAAGATATCAAAAGATACATCATCTCTTATAAAAGTTTCTGTTATATCATCAATTATTAGTGGATTTCTAAGATCAGGTTTATCACTTCCATACTTTAAAAGTGCATCTCTATAAGTAATTCTTGGAAATTTTTCTGTTATAATTTTTTTTTTTGAGAATTTTTTAAAGGTTTTAACTAATAGTTGTTCAACAACTTTAAAAACGTCCTCTTGCTCAACAAAAGACATCTCTAAATCTAATTGATAAAACTCTCCTGGACTTCGATCAGCACGGGCATCTTCATCTCTAAAACATGGAGCGATTTGAAAATATTTATCAAAACCCGAAACCATTATGAGTTGCTTAAATTGCTGAGGTGCTTGCGGTAAAGCATAAAACTTACCTGGATTCAATCTACTTGGCACAAGAAAATCTCTTGCTCCTTCAGGACTTGATGAAGTTAATATTGGTGTTTGGAACTCTAAAAAACCAAATTTATTCATTTCATTTCTGATAAACGAAATAACTTTTGATCGCAAAATAATATTTTCATGAATTTTTTTTCTTCTTAAATCTAAATATCTATATTTCAATCTGATCTCTTCAGAATATTCTTGATCGCTAAAAACAGGCATTGGTAACTCTTTACACTTACCTAAAACAATAAAATTTTTGATAGTGACTTCAATCTCTCCTGTTTCTATCTCTTTATTGATTGTATCAGTTGATCTATCAACTACTTTACCCTCTACATTAATAACTGTTTCAAGTTGTAATTTTTCTAAATCTTTAAAGTTTTTATTTCCTTTATCTACTATACACTGTGTGATGCCATAATTATCACGTAAATCTAAAAATAAGAGATTTCCATGATCACGCTTCTTATTAATCCAACCTGAAAGTATAATATTACTCCCGACATTTTTTTTTCTAAGTTCGTTACAATTGTGACTTCTATATTTATTCAATTATTCTCCCAATACCTCTTTAATTGTACTTAAATTTATAGATCTTTTTTTTTTTAAACTTAATTCGTCGATTTTATAAATAAAATCAACTATTTTTTCATATGATCTATCAATTCTTTTAATAATATAGTCAATTAATTTTTTATCTATTGATATTTGACGATCAGATAAATTTTTTAAAATTAAAGCGAATAAAAGTTCATCATCAGGTTTATCAATATTTTGAAGTAAAAAATTTTTTGATCTTGATTTTAAATCATTTAACTTAAAATCAATATTTACAATGGGACTTTCAGATGTAACTATCAAATATTTATTATCTTGTTCAACTATATTATACAGAGTAAAAAATAAATTTTCATTTATCTTTTCAGACACATTTTCTAAAATAATATTTTGAAAAATTTTTATTTTTTTAAAATCATTATCACTTAATAAATTAGATTCAATTTTGGTTCCTTTATATTTTTTTAAAAAAATATTAATTAAATGCGTTTTACCAGAAAATTTTTCACCACTAATATTGAGAAAATTTTTTTCCCATTTAGGCCATTTATTTATTAAGTCAAATATTTGCTTATTACTTTTTGATACGTAGAAATCATCTTCTTTAAAATTACCATCATAATTAAATTTGATAATTTCTTGATCTATATCTTTCATTGTAAAATCCATGTCTTATTCTGAGTGTTAAAAACAAAATTTTTATCTCTCATTAGTTTTAAAAATATATTTGGGGTACCATTAAAAATAATTTGATAATAGATATGGTTTTTATCAAATTTTAAAACAAAATAATCATATACTAAATTTATTTCATTTAATATTTTTTCAAAATTTGAAACTTTCAAATTATCATCAGAGTCTAATTTAACAAATATTGGCAGTTTAATTGAGGTATTAATTCTATTGAAAATTTTCCAGTGATCTTCGTAAATTATTTTTAGTTTATCTATTAATTTCGTAATATCGTCTTCATCATCGAAATTTATGTCTGAAAATGCAAGATTTTTTAAAACTACTTTGTCCTCGATTGTTATTCTAGATAAAATTCTTACATTATTATTATTTTTAAAAACTAAAGTTATAATTGAGTCATCTAAATTATATTTTCTAGTAATCTCTTCAAAATTATATTTTTCAATAGTCTCGTAATTTTTTTTAATGAGATTTAAATCTTCTAGATCTTCGGTTGGCAAAAGATACTCTAGAAGATGCGATTTTTTATTATACTTGTTCCAATTGTTAAATAAATTATTTTCTGAAAATGCTAATAAATTATCATTTTTTTCCTCTATTATGATTGGAAATAAAAAGAATTTTTTTCTGTTTGGAACTGATGGGAACACATTTTTATTTTGTAAGTAATTAAAAATTTTTTTTTTATTAAAAGCGACTCCCAAATTTACATAATAAGTCTCATCAATAAACTTTTCTTCTTTTACAGAAAAAGACTCTATCATTCCTTTTATCTCAGCTAATTTTATTCCTCTAATTATTTTTTGATCTGAAGAGACTGTAATAGTTGAGATTAATCTAGAAAAAGCTTTAATAAAACCATCATCTATAACCCTATTTTTATCAAAATTTATTTCAAACGGCTTTGAAATTTCAATATTATTTACATCAAAAGATTTTGCCTCAGCTTTATCTGTGGAAAAAAAAAATATATTTAAAGATAGAAATGCAAAAAAAATATATAAAAAATGTGAAAAATTTTTAAATCTAATTATCATACTTTATAATAATGAATAAAAATCTATTAACATACAAAAAAAGTGGGGTTGATATTAAAGCTGCAGATAAGTTTATAAAATTCATCTCTTCGATTTCATCAAAAAAAAAGGGCAAAAAAAAGTTTGATAATATAGGTGGTTTTGGTTCTATAACAAATATTCCCAACAATTTAAAAAGTCCAAAAATTGTAGCATGCACTGATGGAGTTGGTACTAAAATAGAGATAGCAAACCTTTTTAAGAAATTTGATACTATTGGTATCGATTTAGTTGCGATGAGTGTAAATGATTTGATAGTTCAAGGTGCAACTCCCTTTTTTTTCTTAGATTATATTTCAATAAACAAAATTAATTTACCAAAATTAAAATCAATCATTAAAGGAATTGTTAAAGGGTGTAATATATCTGGTTGTGATTTAGTTGGAGGTGAAACAGCTGAAATGCCCGGTACATATGAAAAAAATAAATTTGATATTGCTGGTTTTGCAGTTGGATTAGTTGAACAAAAAAAAATTTTAAACAAAAATAATGTCAAAGAAAATAACCTTATTTTAGCAATTCCATCAAGTGGCTTACATTCAAATGGTTACTCATTAGTAAGAAATATTATTAAAAGAAAAAATATACCAATTAATAAAAATATTTTTTTAAAAAAAGAGTTACTAAAACCAACAAAGATTTATGTTAAAGAAATTTTAAGTCTCATTAACAAGAAACTAATAAATAGTTGTGCAAATATTACCGGTGGAGGTTTACCAGACAATATTAAAAGAGTTATCCCAAATAATCTTTGTGCAGAAATTGATTTAAAAAAGATAAAACCTCTTAAAATCTTTAAATGGTTAAAAAAAAACGATGTAAATGACCTCGAAATGTTAAAAACTTTTAATTGTGGCGTTGGTTTTTGTCTAATTATAAATCCAAGGAATTTAAAAAAAATTAATAAATATTTTTCTAAGAATTATAAACCTTATGTGATTGGCAAAATATCAAAAAATTCAAAAAAAATAAGATTGAATGGTAAAATTAATTGGTCTTAAAAAAATAAGAACTGCAGTTTTTATTTCTGGCACAGGAAGTAATTTAAAAAATCTAATTAAATTTTCTTTAAAAAAAGTTTCTCCAATTGAAGTAAATTTGATCATTTCAAATAATGTAAAAGCAAAAGGACTTAAATTTGCGAAAATGTATAAGATTAAAAAAAAAGTTTATAATTATGATAAAAAAAGAAACTCTGAAAAAAAAATATTAAAAGACCTTATGTCAAATGATATTAAACTAATATGTCTCGCTGGGTTTATGAAAATTTTATCTAAAGATTTTATACGGAAGTTTAAAGGAAAAATTTTGAACATACATCCATCTTTATTACCAAAATATAAAGGATTGAACACACATGATAGAGTAATACAAAACAAAGAAAAATACTCAGGATGCACAGTGCATTTAGTAAACTCAAAACTTGACTCGGGAAAAATAATTCTTCAAAAAAAGATTAAATTATCAAAAAAAGAAACGCCCCTATCTCTTCAAAAAAAAATATTAAAACATGAACACATTTTATATCCAAGAGCTATCAGTAAGTTATTTGCTAATCTTTAAAGAAAAAATCAATTTCAATTTTTGCATTTTCAACACTATCAGAACCATGTACTGAATTTTTATCTATCGAAATTCCATATTTTTTCCTGATTGTTCCTTCCGTAGCATCATTCGGGTTAGTAGCTCCCATCAATATTCTATTATCAGCTACAGCATTCTCTTTCTCAAGTATCATTGCAATTATTGGGCCTGATGAAAGATATGAGCATAAATCATTATAAAAAGGTTTTGTTTCATGAACTTTATAAAATTTTTCTGCCTCTGACTTTTCTATCTGAATCTTTTTTTCTTGAGATATGTTGAAACCATTTTTTATAAACATTTGTTTTATTTCATTGTCTAGATTTCTTTCTACTGCATCTGGTTTAATAATTGATAAAGTTTGTTCAATATTATTCATAATAATCCTCGATTAATTGATTTAATAATCTAACACCAAATCCTGTTGCACCCTCAGAGTTGAGCGCTCCTCCATATTTTGAAAATGCCATTCCAGCAATATCTAAATGTGCCCAAGGAGTTTTGTTTAATATAAATCTTTGTAAAAACTGCGCTGCAGTAGTTGAGCCTGCCCCTCCAACATAATTAATATTTTGCATGTCAGCATTTTTTGAATTTATCAATTTGTCGTAATTCTTATCTAACGGCATTCTCCAGACTCTTTCTCCAACTTTTTGACCTGAGTCAAATAATTGATTAGAAAGTTTATCGTTATTAGAAAAAAGACCAGCAAATTCAGAACCTAATGAGACTATTATTGCTCCTGTTAAAGTTGCTAAATCAACAATAAATTCAGGTTTATATTTTTTTTCTGTATAGGTAAGTGCATCAGCTAGAACTAATCTACCCTCAGCATCTGTATTTAAAACTTCAATTGTTTTTCCACTATAAGATTTTACTATATCACCAGGTCTTTGGGCGTTACTTCCAGGCATATTTTCAACGAGGCCTACAACTCCAACTGCATTCACTTTTGCCTTTCTTAGTGCAAGAATTTTCATTAAACCTACAACAACAGCAGAACCAGCCATATCGTAAGTCATATCTTCCATAAATTTG
This sequence comes from uncultured Pelagibacteraceae bacterium, assembly GCA_902524865.1. Taxonomy (GTDB): domain Bacteria; phylum Pseudomonadota; class Alphaproteobacteria; order Pelagibacterales; family Pelagibacteraceae; genus Pelagibacter. Next base: position 28,716 of record CABZEV010000001.1, read on the forward strand.
GCTGGCTTAAGAGAAATACCTCCAGTATCAAAACAAACTCCTTTTCCGACAAATGCTAAAGGTTTCTTTTTTGTTTTAGAACCTTTCCACTCTAAAGTAACGAGATATGATCCTCTTACACTACCTTGCCCTACCCCCAAAAGAGCATTCATTCCTAACTTTTTTAATTTTTTATTATCATAAATATTTACTTTAAGACCAAATTTTCTTAACTTTAACAATCTTTTTGCATATTCGTCTGGATGTAGAATATTTCCAGGTTCTGAGACAAGATCTTTCGTGAAATTGGTACCTTCTATTAAAGATTTATATTTACTTTTTTTGTTAAATTGAAATGACTTATTTTTGTTAAAAATTTCTATTTCAAATTTTTTCTCTTTACTTTTTGATTTATATTTATTGAATTCATAGGATTTTAGGTAAAGACCTTGTGTAAATTGATCAAAAAAAAATTCATTTTTGGGAAAAGTACTTCTCAAATTTTGTTCATAAAAGCTTGTTTTGAAGTACGAATTTGTTTTTAAATACGTATAAAATTCAGCTCCAATCTTTTCGATCTCTAGTGGAGATTGACTATTTTTAATTCTTATTAAAATAACTTTTTGGAAAACATTTATATCGTATGATAAAAAATTCTTGTCGTCTAATACACTTGAACTTATGGACTTATTTATAAAATTGGAGAATTTAAAAATTGGAAGTTTGTTAATCTCGTTTATTCGAAAATCTTTATTAGTAAAAAAAACATGGTTTTTTACTGATTTTACGTTTAAGCTCTTTTTGAGGCTTATATTTATTGACATTTTTTATATATATACTTTAAGTTGTATTAAAATTGTAAACTAGTTATCAAAAATATATAAATATATTTTAGTAGATTTCAATGAAAAAAATTTTATATAGAAAATTACTTAAAGACTGTTCAGTTTTTTTTATAATTACTCTTTTTTCTACTGGCGTAATCATTTGGGTATTTCAAGCTGTAAATTTTTTAGATATCATTGTTGAAGATGGAAGAAATTACTTAGTTTATCTTAATTTTTCTATATTAAATTTTCCAAAAGTTTTGAGCAAATTATTACCTTTCATATTATTTATCAGTTTTCTCTATGTAATTGGAAAATACGAACTAAATAATGAATTAATAATTTTTTGGAATTTTGGCATAAATAAAATTGACCTAATTAATTTCTTTATAAAATTTTCATTTTTGATAATGCTTCTTCAATTATTTCTCACATCTACTATAGTTCCAAAAAGTCAAGATTTAGCTAGATCCTTCTTAAGAACATCATCAATTGATTATTTGGAAAATTTTATCAAACCTAAAGTGTTTAATGATGCCGTTAAAAACTTCACAATTTATAGTAACTCAAAAGATGAATTTGGAAATTTAAGAGAGATTTATCTTAAAAAAGGTTCTGGAGGAAATTTTCAAATTACATTTGCAAAAGAAGGAAGATTTAAAGAAATAGGAAAAAAACAATTTTTAGAATTAAAATTTGGGGAAACAATAAGTGTTATTGATAACAAAATTACTAATTTTAAATTTAAAAAAACAGATTTTAACTTAAGTAATTTTGAAGATAATACTACTACTTATAAAAAAACCCAAGAAGTTGCTACTATGGATTTAGTCAAATGTTATCATAATCTAATGGGTTTAAATTTTCTTAAAATTGAACAAGATTTTAATGTTGAAAATTGCGAAACTGACAATATTGATAATATATTAAAAGAATTATATAAAAGAATTATAATTCCATTGTATATTCCTGTATTAATATTAATTTCATTACTATTAATATTCAAATCGAAAGAAAATATTAATTATCCTAGGTATAGAATATTAATTTTCCTAATTGGTTTTAGTACAATAATTTTTTCTGAAATGACAATAAGATTAATTAAAGAGGATTTTTTAGAAAACTTAAAATTTGTTTTGATACCACTTGTTCTGATTGTAAGTCTTTACTCAAATTACTTAGTAAGATTCAAAGAAATCAAAGCTTTAAAATGAATACATATACGAAATTTTTGGTAAAAACTTATTTATTGTCTATTTTAAACGTTTTTTTTATTTTTTTTTGCTTAATATATATTCTTAATTTACTGACAGAATTAGAATTTTTTAAACAAGCAAATGTGGAGTCTTATTTTCCACTCTATTTATCACTGATTAATACTCCAATGTTTGTTTTTGAGATGTTTCCATTTATTTTTTTAATATCAACACAATTTTTTTTTAATACCCTTTTTAATAATAATGAAATGAATATTTTTAAATACTCAGGACTCAAAAATACAAAAATATTTTTTATATTAACTATTACTACTTTTTTTATTGGTGTTTTGGTAGTTTCTATTTTTTATAATTTTTCATCTAATTTAAAAAACTTATATCTTGGTTTAAAATCAAATTATACTGAGGATAAGAAATATCTAGCTGTTATAACTAATAATGGTTTATGGATCAAAGATATATATAACGAAAGAATACTTATGATAAATGCTAGCTCTTTTAATGATAATGAACTTCTCAACACATATATATCTGAATTTAACAAAAACTTTGAAATTATGAGAAATATTAAAAGCGAAAAAATAGATATTTCAAATAAAGAGTGGGTAATTAGAGATGCTGAGATATATGTTCAAAATGATAAAAAAGTAGTTAAAAATTTAAAATTAAAAACTAATTTTGATTATGAACTAATACAAAATTTGTTTTCTAACATGTCGTCTTTATCGTTTCTAGAGCTTATCAATATGAGAAAAAACTATAAAAACCTAAACTATTCTTTAACAGAAATAGATCTTCAACTTTTTAAATTAGTTACTTATCCTTTTTATTTTATTTTGATGTTTATTTTTTCTGCAATAATAATGATGAATACTAAAACTTTTAGAAATAAAAGTCTTAAAATATCAATTGGACTTTTTTTATCAGTGATTATTTACTATATAAATAATTTCTTTTATATTTTAGGGACCTCTGAAAAAATTAGTGTTATTAGTTCTGTCATTATTCCATTATTAATACTAACAATAATAAATTCTTTTTTAATGAGAAATTTAAATGCCAAATAAAATAATAATATTATTAGTATTAATTTCTAATTTGTTTATCTTTAATGCGTTTAGCAATGATCAAATTAGTTTTGATGTTTCAGAAATAGAAATTTTAGATAATGGCAATAAAATAATTGGTAAAAATAGAGGAACAATTACCACAAATAATGGTATCACTATTGAAGCTGATAGATTTGAATTTGATAAACTAAAAAATATTTTAAAAGCCCAAAATAATATCATAATTGAGGACACAACTAATAATTACAATTTTTTTGCACAAGATATTTTGTATTTCAAAAATGAAGAGAGAATTGAAATTAAAGGTGATGCAGAAGCTTTGATTGAAACTAATTATAAGTTTAATACCCAAGATATTATAATTCTAAGAAATGAAATGATGATTAGCTCAGATGTTGGCGCAACAATCATAGATCAACTTAATCTAACTAGATATGAAATTGGTAAATTTAGTTATGCACTTGAAAAAAAAATTTTAAAAGGAGAAAAAATTTTTATTCATACAAAATACAACGAACCTTTTAGTGATAAATATTTTTTTAAAAGTGCAGTTTTTAATCTAAAAACACAAGATTATACTGCTCAAGATATTAATATAAATTTTAAAAAAGATATGTTTGGAAATAAAAATAATGATCCAAGATTTATAGGCCTATCGTCGTCAAGCAAAAATGGGATCACGATAATTAATAAAGGGGTATTTACTACTTGCAAAAAAAATGACAAATGTCCTCCATGGGCCATTCAAGCGGATAAAATAACTTACGATGAAAACAAGAAACAAGTAGAATACGACAAAGCCTTAGTTAAAATTTATGATTTTCCTGTTTTATATTTTCCAAAATTTTTTCATCCAGGACCTACAGTGCAAAGACAATCAGGTTTTTTAGTGCCACATATTAACAACTCTAATGTTTTAGGCTCCTCTCTTCAAATACCTTATTTTTATGCACCATTTAATAATAAAGATTTTACTTTCAAACCTACCATCTTTGATAAAAATATTTTTATGTTTCAATCTGAATATAGACAACAAAATAAGAATTCATTTTTAATAACTGATTTTAATATAGTTGATAATTATAAATCAAAAAAATCAAATAAGGAAAATACTCTTACTCATTTATTTTCAAAATATGAATTAGATTTAGATTTTAAAGATTATATTGAAAGTTCTGTAAATATTTCACTTCAAAAAGTAAATAATGATACATATCTCAAAGTTTTTGACACAAATATAGTAAATACAGATCTTAAACCAGATAACTTCGATACTTTAACTTCTGAGATAGATTTTAATCTCGAAAATGAAAAATTCGTATTAAATGCTGGTTTTACATCTTATGAAAATCTTTCTGAACTTAATAGTGATCGATATCAATATGTTTTGCCATACTATGATTTTTCAAAAACCTTTTTTGATAATAATAATTTCGCCTCTTTTAATTTTTTATCACAAGGAGACAATATTTTAAAAGATACGAATAGTCTAAGATCAAGAATGATAAATAATTTGAATATTCAAAGTTATAGTTATTTTTTAAAAAATGGTTTCAAAAATAATTTAAATTATTTTGTAAAAAATACTATTAGTGCAGGAAAAAATAACGCTGAATATGACTCAAGTCCGCATTTAAAATTTATGAATATATTTGAAGCAGTTTCAAGTTTCCCTCTAATTAATAAAGGTGAAAATTATAATGATTATTTAAATCCAAAATTATCATTAAGAATAAATCCATCGGATATGAAGAACTATAAAAATGAGAGTAGACAGATTAATACTGAAAATATATTTAATATTAATAGACTAGGTCTTATAGATACACTTGAGTCTGGACAAAGTTTAACTTTGGGTGTCGAATATAAAAAAGAAAAAATAAGTGATATAAATAAATATTTTGAATTTAATCTTGGTAAAGTTATTAGAACAAAATCTAATAACAATATTCCCTCTAATAGCACGCTTGACAAAAAAAATTCTAATTATTTTGGTAAAATAACAAATAATTTAAATAAAAATATAAATTTAAATTATGGATTTTCAGTAAATCACAATTTAGATGAAGTTCAATATAACTCGTTTGGAGCAACTTTCTCAAAAAATAATTTTGTTACAACGTTTAATTATGTGGAAGAAAACGGAGTAATTGGAAGTACAAATATTTTGGAAAATGCGACAACATTTAATTTTGACGAACAAAGTTTTATAACTTTTAGAACTAGAGAGAACAGAAAAATAGATTTAACAGAGTACTACGATTTAATTTATGAATATAGAAATGATTGTCTAATAGCTGGGATCAAATACAATAAAACCTATTATAAAGACAGGGACCTAGAACCTACTGAAGATTTTATGTTTAGTATAAAAATCGTGCCTTTGAGTGGTATTGAGCAAAAATTTTCGAATTAGAAAAATGCTTCTAGCAAAGAAAATCAAATTATATATTATTGTTATCTTTGCTTTAATCTTAAATATTCAAGATTTAATTGCATTTGAAAATAAGATATTATTTAAAATTGATAATGAAATTATTACAACAATTGATATTTATGAGGAAATTAAATTTCTTAAAGTGTTTAATCCTGAAATAAATAGTCTAAGTGATGTAGAATTATTTGAAATATCAAAAAACAGCCTTATTAAAGATAAAATTAAAAAAATCGAAATAATGAAATTTGTGCGAGAATTGAAAGTTGATGATAAATTTCTATTGAAGCTAATTGAGAGTAAATATTCTAGACTAAATATCAACTCTATAAAAAATTTTGAAAAATATTTAAAAAAAGAAAATTTAAACATCGAAATTGTAAAAAAAAAATTTATTATTGAATTAATGTGGAATGATTTGATTTATCAAAAATTTAGTAAAAAAGTTGTTATAGATAAAGAAAGAATTAAAAATGAAATTTCTCAAAATTCTCAAAAAAAATTTCAAAAAGAATTCTTGATTTCAGAAATAGTTTTTAACGTTGCTAATAAAGATGAATTTAATAATAAATATCAAAAAATTCTCTTAGATATAGAAAAGGTCGGATTTAAAAAAACTGCACTAATTCATAGTAACTCTGATACAGGTACAAATGGAGGTCTTATTGGGTGGGTAAAGGAAGTTAATTTGAATAAAAACTTAAAAAGGATCATATCTGAATTAAAACCTGGACAATTTTCAAAACCAGTAAGAACTTCATCGGGATTTATAATTATTAAAATCGATGATGAAAAGGAGTATGTGTCAAAATTTAATCTAGCTGATAAAATAGATGAAATGGTCAAGTTTAAAACAAATGAACAGCTTAATCAATTTTCAAATATGTATTTAAATAAACTCAAAAAAAATTTAATAATTTATGGTTTATAAACCTATTTTAATAGTAGCTGGTGAACCAAATAGTATTTTTTCTGAAATTTTTTTTAAATCAATTAAACATAAAAAATATAAAAGTCCAATCATTATAATTGCTTCAAAAAAATTAATTGAACTCCAAATGAGAAAACTTAATGTAAATAAAAAAATAAGACTAATTGATTTTTTGGAAATAGAAAAATATAATTTTGATAATAGAAAAATTAATTTGATTGATGTTAATTTTGGTCAAAAAAAACCTTTTAAAAGAATCTCTAATAAATCCAACACTTATATTGAAAAATCATTTGAAATTGCTATTCAAATTTTAAAAAAAAAAATAACTAATAAACTTATAAATGGTCCTATATCAAAAAAATTTTTCTTAAAAAAAAAATTTTTAGGCATAACTGAATATTTAGCTTTTAAAACAAAAACTAAAAATTTTGCTATGCTTATTTATAACAAAGAGTTATCTGTCTGCCCTTTAACAACTCATCTGCCTTTAAAAAAAGTTCCAAAAAAAATTAGTAATAAATTAATTAGGAATAAGGTAAAACTCATAGATAATTTTTATAAAAAATACTTTAAGCATACACCTACAATGGCAATTACAGGTTTAAATCCACATTGTGAAAGCACTGATGATTTTAATGAAGATGATAAGATCATTAAGCCCACAACAAAATCTTTAATTAAATTAAATTACAGGATATTAGGACCGTTTGCAGCTGATACAATTTTTTTAAGAAAGAATAGAAAAAAATTTAATGTGATTATCGGTATGTATCATGACCAAGTATTAACTCCTATAAAAACTTTATTTGAGTATGATGCTATTAATATAACTCTGGGACTTCCATTTATACGAATTTCCCCTGACCATGGTCCAAATGAAAGTATGTTGGGAAAAAATAAATCTAACCCTAAGAGTTTAATAAATGCATTAACTTTTTTAGACCTCAGGTAGTGATAAAAGCAAAAAAAAGTTTGGGTCAAAATTTTTTAATCGATAAAAATGTTTTAGAAAAAATTGTTTCTTTAATTAAAATTGAGAACAAATCAATACTTGAAGTAGGTCCAGGAACAGGAAATCTGACTTCTTCTATTTTAAAAAATAATCCAAAAAAACTTATAGTAGTTGAAAAAGATAAATACTTAGCGAAACTATTAAAAAAAAAATTTGAAAATAATGTGGTTATAATTAATGAAGATATTCTTAAAATAGATGAAAATAAATTACACGAAGATAAGTTAATTGTTTTTGGAAATTTACCATACAATATCTCAACAGAAATTTTAGCTAAATGGGTTTTAAATCTTGATAACAAAAATTTTTGGTTTGATTCTTTAATACTTATGTTTCAAAAAGAAGTGGCAGATAGGATTATATCCAAATTTAACTCGTCAAAATACGGTAGATTGACAATATTAGCTAATTGGAAATTAAATATTGTTAAGATCTGTGATATTAAAGCTGGAAGTTTTTCACCTAGGCCTAAAATTAATAGCTCATTACTATTTTTTAAACCCAAAAAAAATTTTTATAAATTACAGAATTCAAAAAACTTAGAAAAAATAACTAGAGTCTTTTTTAATCAGAGAAGAAAAAAAATTAAAAAACCCTTTGATATATTATTTAATGGTAATGCTAATGTAATTAGAAATTTAAGAATTGACCTTAATTTAAGACCTCATAATTTAAAAGAGGAAATTTATTATGAATTAACTCAAGAATATGAGAAGTTATGAAGTAAGTTTTTCTATATGATTTCTAATAAAATCTTTATCATAATCTTTTGACGTATTTTTTATTTCGGCTTGGATTAGATTGAAAATCTTTTTGTAACAATCTTCTAAATTATTATTTATCACTACATAATCGTAATTAACCCAATGTAAGATATCATGTTCAAATTGCCTCATTCTTTCATCAACTATTAATTTATCTTTCATGTCTCTATTAGATAATCTCTCAAACAACACTTCTTTACTCGGAGGTAATATAAAAAAAGTTATTAACTTATAATCTAATTTTTTATTTTTGATTTGATCAGCACCCTGCCAATCAATATCAAAAAGTACATTTTTTCCATTATCTAAATTATTTATGACTGGTGTTCTAGCTGAACCATAAAAATTATTAAAGACTTTTGCGTATTCTAAAAATTCTTGATTTTTAATTAATCTCTTAAACTCGTCTTCATTAACAAAAAAATAATCTTTATTAGGAACTTCATTGGGTCTTGGCTTTCTTGTCGTATGTGAAATAGAAATTTCGAAATTATCTAGTTTTGATATTAAGTTTACTAACGTGGTCTTTCCTGCTCCAGACGGAGAAGATAAGATTATCATCACCCCATCATTATCTATGGGCATTTAATATCTAATTTGCTTTTCCTTCGATAAATTTTACAGCATCACCAACTGTTAAAATTTTTTCAGCTTCGCTATCAGAAATCTCAGAGCCAAACTCTTCTTCGAAAGCCATAACTAACTCAACTGTATCTAAACTATCTGCTCCTAAGTCGTCTATAAAACTTGACTCCTCTGTTACTTTAGCCTCATCAATACCTAGGTGATCAGCAACAATTTTTTTTACTTTACTTGAAACATCTTCTGACATATTGATCCTTTTTTATTTAAATTGTTAATAGTTTAAAAACCTGGTTTGTCAAGCCATATACATGCCTCCATTAATATGAATTGTTTCACCATTAATGTAATTTGATTGACCAGAGGCTAAAAAAAGAACTGCATTAGCAATATCTGTAGGCTCTCCTAACCTAGCAGATGGTATTTTTGATATGATTAATTCTTTAAATTTTGGATCCAGCTTATCTGTCATTTCTGTTTTAATGAAACCTGGCGAAATACAATTAACATTAATATTTTTTTTGGCATACTCAATAGCTAAACTTTTTGACATAGCAACTATACCCGCTTTTGATGCTGTATAGTTTGCTTGGCCTAGATTTCCAGTATGGCCAACAACAGATGTAATATTTATAATTTTTCCTGATTTGTTTTTAAGCATCTTTTTAATAGCAAATTTACTCAAGAGGAAAGTAGATGTTAAATTTATATCAATTACTTTTCTCCACTCATCTAAGCTCATACGAATTGCTAAATTATCTTGAGTTAATCCCGCGTTATTAACAATACAATCTAGTTTGCCCCCGAGTTGTGTTGTGGCATTTTCGATAAATTCATCAATTTTTTCACTTTTAGAAATGTCAAAAGTTAAAATCTTAACATTCTTAATGTTTGACTTTAATTTCTCTAATTTTTCAGTTTTTGTTCCTGTGGCTAATATATTTGCTTCAAACTCACTCAATTTTTTTACTATCGAATTACCTATTCCACCTGATGCACCAGTTACAATGATATTCTTATTTCTTAAATTAATCATAACTTTAAAACTTTTATATCACTCTCAGAATTGATTGTATTAGTTTTTACGTTCTTATCTATCCTTTTTATTAAACCTGTTAGTACTTTTCCAGGTCCAATCTCAATGAAATGATTTACTCCGTTATTAATCATATGATTTACACTTTCTCTCCATCTAACTCTATTTTCTATTTGGTCAATTAACAGAGTTTTAAGCTCTTCCTTACTTGATATTTCTTTTGCTGTCACATTTGATATCAACTTATTTTTTGACTCTTGAAAATTTAATTTTTGAATTTCATTTCTCATAATTTCAGTAGCATTGCTCATAAGTTGACAATGAAAAGGAGCACTAACTGGTAATTTAATATTCTTTATATTTTTTAATTTTAAAACTTTAATTAATTTTTCTATGTCACTATTTCTTCCACTTAAAACAATCTGACCATCAGAATTATCATTTGCAATTTGTGCTATAAAATTATTCTTATTTTCATTTAAAAGATCTTCTATAATTTCGACTTTTGAACCTAAAACAGCCAACATACCTCCCTCTCCTTTTGGGACAGCATTCTGCATTGCATTGCCTCTAATTTTTAAAATTTTAATGGTATCTGGAAAACTCAGATATTTAGCAGCACATAAAGCTGAATATTCTCCTAGTGAATGACCAGCAAAATATTTTGCATTATCAAGATCCATATTGAATTCTCTTTTCATTACCTGAAAAATTGAGTAGCTTATAAGAAATATTGCTGGCTGAGTATTTATAGTAAGATCTAATTCATCTTTAGGTCCCTCTAAAATTATTTTAGATAGAGTAGCACCTAATGAATCGTCAGCTTGCTTAAATAAATCTTTTACTAAATCATAACTTTCAAAAAAATCCTTTCCCATTCCAATTGTTTGGGAACCTTGTCCCGGGAATACTAGTGAAAACATCTAAAAGACCTATATTTTATATTGTTTTTGCTATTGTAATTAAAGATTTATAATAGTATATCCTCATTTTTTATTAAAGAAATTAAATGAATTTATACGAGCATACTATAATTGCAAGACAGGACACTTCTCCAAGTGAAATAAAACAATTAACTGAAAAATATTCAAGCATTATTAAAAAAAATGATGGAGAGATAGTTAAAACTGAAAATTGGGGTTTATTAAATTTATCATATTTAATAAAAAAAAATAAAAAAGGAAGTTACATTCATTTTAAATTTAAAGGTAAAGGAAAGTTAATTAATGAACTTGAAAAGAATGAGGCGATTGATAAAAAACTACTAAGATATCTAACTATAAGAGTAAAAAAATTTGATTTTGAAACTAATTTTTTATCAAAAAAAGACGAGATTGAGAAAAAGGATAAATCTAATAACTAGTTATGCCAAAAAAACAAAATGGAAAGAAAAAAAGTAAACAAAGTAATTTTGCGAAGTTAAGCATTTTCCAACCAAATAAATATAAATTTAAAAAAAATTGCCCATTATCAGTTAAGGGTGCTCCAAAAATTGATTATAAAAACATTAAATTATTAAAAAGATATATATCGGAAAATGGTAAAATTCTTCCATCAAGAATTACTAACGTTAGTCAAAAAAAACAGAGAGAATTATCCTTATCAATAAAAAGAGCTAGAAACTTGGCTTTGTTGTAAATGAAAGTAATACTACTAGAAAATATCAAAAAAATAGGATCTATAGGTGAAGTTATAGATGTGAAGAGAGGTTTTGCTAGAAACTTTTTAATTGCGAATAAAAAAGCGTTATATGCTTCAAAAGAAAATATTAATCAAGTTGAAAAAATAAAAACACAACTTTCCAAAAAAGATAATGAAAAAAAACTAGAGGCAAAAAAAATATTAGAAAAAATCAATAAAAAAGAATTCTTTGTAAAAAAACTTTCGACTGAAAATAAAGAGTTATATGGTTCTGTCAAGCCTACAGAAATTTCCAAACTCATTAAAGAAAAAGAAGAATTAGACATAAAACCATCAATGATTCAACCAATTAAAGAAATCAAATCTATTGGAAAATTTAAAGTAAAAGTATCTTTACATTCTGAGATTGATGCAGAGATACATATTGTAGTTGAGTCAGCTGAAACTATTCAGTAATTATACATTTTTTTCCCCAATTAATTTTTAAAATTCATTTTGATTAAAATTAGAGTAAAGTGAAGTGTGGAAAATAATCTCACAATTGTTAAAGATAAATTTAAAGAATTACCGAATAATATTGAGGCTGAACAGGCAGTAATTGGCTCAATACTTGTCTCGAATGAAATTTTTGATGAGATTAATCTAATTATAACAAGTAATAACTTTTATGATCCAATGCATGAAAAGATTTTTGGAGCAATAGAAAGTTTAATTTATAAAGGATTATTAGCAAACCCTATAACATTAAAAAATTATTTTGAAGATGAAAAAGATGAATTGAATGTCCCAGAATATTTAGTAAAAATTACAAAATTTTCAACTTCTTTGAGACAAGCGACTGAATATTCAAAAATTATCTATGATATGTTTGTGCGAAGAGAACTTATAAAAATTTCTGAGCAAACTATTGATGATGCTAAGTTAGGTGAGCTTAATACAAATGGACAGCAAATAATTGAAAATTCGGAAAAAGAATTATTTAAATTAGCTGAGAAAGGATCTTTTAGCTCTTCCTTTATAAAATTTGATAAGGCACTAAAAGATACAATTGATATGGCTTCGGCTGCTTATAAAAATGATGAAGGGATTGTCGGAGTTCCAACTGGACTAAGAGATCTAGATGATAGATTAGGAGGTCTGCACAAATCTGACTTGATTATAATCGCAGGAAGACCTGGAATGGGAAAAACAGCGCTGGCTACTAACATAGCATTTAACGCGGCTCAAAAATTACAAGAAAGTGGTAAGAAATCATCTATTGCTTTTTTCTCATTAGAAATGTCATCTGAACAATTATCTACTAGAATTTTAGCAGAACAATCTAGAATAAAATCAAATGATATAAGAAGAGGTAAAATTTCTGATGAACAATTTGATAAATTTATAGAGACTTCAAAAAATATATCTGAACTTCCACTTTATATTGACGAAACACCAGCAATAACAATTGCAGCAATGAGTAACAGAGCAAGAAGAATCAAAAGAACTCATGGTCTTGATATGATCATCGTTGATTACATTCAGTTAATGAGGGGAACATTGAACTATAAAGATGGACGAGTTCAAGAAGTATCGGAAATTACTCAAGGTTTAAAGGCGATTGCTAAAGAATTGTCAATACCTGTAGTTGCTCTTTCACAGTTATCAAGACAAGTAGAGCAGAGGGACAATAAAAAACCGCAATTATCTGATTTGAGAGAATCTGGCTCGATTGAGCAAGACGCAGATGTAGTCATGTTTGTATATAGAGAATCTTATTATTTAGAAAATAAAGAACCAAAACCAGCAACAATTGAGCATGCTGAGTGGCAAGCAAAGATGAATGAAGTATCTAATCTGGCAGAATTAATTATTGGTAAACAAAGACATGGTCCAACTGGAAATGTATTTTTAGAGTTTGAGGCAATGTTTACTAAATTTAAAGATACTCAAATTAACTAAATTCCAATATAAAAGGGTAAGATGATTGCCCAATTTTATCAAAATATAATCCTAAAAAATCCAAAGACGATATTGATATTTTTACTCTTAGCCTTGTTTACTTTTGGTTATTATTCAAAAGATTTTAAATTAGACGCCTCGTCAGAGACATTGCTAATTGAGGGAGACCCAGATCTTAAATATCTAGAAGAAATAACGAAAAGATACGGATCAAAAGAATTTTTAATATTAACTTTCACACCTAAAGAGGGAATGATTTCAGATACATCTATAAATAACCTTCTTAGTTTAAAATATAAAATTCAAAGTTTAAAATGGGTTCATAGTGTAATTACTCTTTTAGATATCCCTCTATTAAATAATTCAGATGCGCCTTTGCAAGAAAGGCTTGAAAATTTTAAAACTTTAAAGGATGAGGATATAGATAGAGAAAGAGGTTTTAATGAAATTTTAAGTAGCCCAGTATTTAGGAATTTTGTAATTAGCGAGGATGGAAAAACTTCTGGAATTATAGTTAATATAAAGAGCAAAGAGCCAATAGAAACCATCTCTAACAAAACAAAAAAGGAAATTGAAATATATAAAGATTTAATAAAAAAACAAAATCACGAAAATATTCTTGAAATCAGAGATGTTATAAAAAGTTATGATGATGTTGGAAAAATAAATTTAGGTGGAATACCTATGATTGCTGACGATATGATGACATTTATAAAAAGCGATATAGTGGTATTTGGATTAGGAGTTTTATTATTTATTATAGCAACATTATGGTTTGTGTTTAGAAAGCTAATTTGGATTATCGTTCCAATTAGTAGTTGCTTTTTTTCAGTAATAATTATGACGGGTTTGCTCGGGTTGTTAGGGTGGAAAGTTACAGTTATTTCGTCAAACTTCATTGCATTAATGTTGATTCTAACAATGGCAATGAATATTCATATGTGTACGAGATTTTTACAAATTAAAGAAATTCATCCTAACAAGAAAGTTATTGAGCTACTTACTTTAACAACTAATAAAATGTTTTGGCCAATATTATATACTGCCTTAACAACTATAATTGCTTTTTTGTCTTTAATCTTTAGTGAGATAAAACCAATTATTGATTTTGGATGGATGATGACCCTGGGTTTAATTACCTCGTTTATCATCACATTTACACTACTTCCATCTCTAATAAATTTTATGCCAAAGGATAAGATTTTTTTAAAAAAACAAGAAGACTCTAAAATTACCTCTTTTTTTGCACAAATTTCTGTAAATAATCACAAAACAATTTTTACTTTAACTTTTGTAGTAACCATTCTTAGTTTAATTGGAATAAGCAGGCTAGAGGTTGAGAATAGTTTCATAAATTATTTTAGTAAAAAAACTGAAATTTATAAAGGGATGAAACTTATAGATGAAAAATTAGGTGGAACAACTCCACTTGAAATAATTTTAAAATTTCCAAAAAAAAAAATTAAGAAAGCTGATGAGGAAGATGATTTTGAAGATTGGGGTGACGAGGAAAATGAGAATGATGACAAATATTGGTTTACAAAGGATAAAATTGATAAAATTTCTTCTGTTCATAACTATCTGGATGATTTGCCACAAGTTGGAAAGGTTTTGTCTTTTTCATCAATAATAGATGTAGCAACAATGCTTAATAACAATAAGCCTCTGGGAACATTAGAAATGGGTGTGCTTTATTCTAAAATCCCTGAGAGCATTAAGACTGAAATAATTGATCCGTATATCTCAATAAAAGATAACGAGGCAAGGATTAATCTAAGAATTATTGATTCCCAAGAAAATTTAAGGAGGAACGATCTAATTAAAAAAATTAATTATGATTTAAAAAATGAATTAGGTTTAAAAGAAAGTGAGTTCAAACTTGGTGGTGTTTTAATTTTATTTAATAATTTACTCCAGAGTCTTTTTAAATCTCAAATACTAACTTTAGGTTTGGTGATGATAGGGATATTTGGAATGTTTTTAATTCTTTTTAGAAATATCAAACTTTCTTTGATTGGTGTAGTACCAAATTTTATAGCAGCTTTTTTTATATTGGGGGTGATAGGTTTACTTAATATTCCACTGGATATGATGACAATTACAATAGCCGCAATCACAATTGGAATAGCTGTTGATAATAGTATTCATTATATTTATAGATTTAAGGAAGAATTTAATAACTCAAAAAATTATAACAAAACTCTTATTTTGTGTCACTCAACAGTTGGTAGGGCAATTTTGAATACCTCAACAACAATTGTTTTTGGATTTTCGATATTAGTTTTGTCAAAATTTATACCCACAATCTATTTTGGTGTTTTTACCGGACTGGCGATGTTATTGGCTATGGTCTCAGTTTTAACGTTGCTACCTTCTTTGATATTATTGATTAAACCTTTTGATAAATAATCAGATGCAAGATTTCTTTGTAGATTTTTATAAAACTACAAACGTTATAGACATTATATATTTAGTAATCACAATTTTTACATTAATTAGATGTTACAAAAAAGGTTTTGTTTTAAGTATTCTATCAATGGCTAAATGGTTTCTAGCTTACATAATTACACTGATAATTTTCCCTAGGGCAAAACCATATTTAAAAGGTATGATTGATAATGAATACATCCTAGATATATTTTTAGGTATTACAATATTTGTTATTGTTATATTTATAATTTTAATGATTAATAGAGGTATTCGAAAAGCTGTTCGTTTCACTGGTCTTGGAAGTTTAGATACAATGTTTGGATTCTTTTTTGGATTTATCAAAGCTTATATCATCTCTGTATGTATCTTCTCAGGTGTACACATTGTATATAATCACGATAAATGGCCAATTAATTTAAGTAAATCATTAATCTTTCCATATTTAGAAAAAGGTAGTAATTATTTATTAGAAAAATTTCCTGATGAAAAAACATATCAAAAATCTAAGGAGAAAATTAAAAATATTTGATACTAAGCTCAAAGAAGAGTGTGGTATATTTGGAATAAGCAATACTGAGGATGCTTCAGCACTAACTGCCTTAGGGCTTCATGCCCTTCAACACAGAGGTCAGGAAGGATGTGGAATCGTTACCTTTGATGGTAAACAATATTTTTCTGAAAAAAGATTTGGTTTAGTAGGCGATAATTTTAATAAAGAGAAAATTTTAAAAAAACTTCAAGGAGATTATGCTATTGGACATAACAGATATAGTACAACTGGTGAAAACACTTTGAGGAATATTCAGCCTTTCTTTGCTGATACTAACGCTGGTGGTATTGGAGTAGCTCACAATGGAAATTTAACTAATTCTATTTCTTTGAGAAAAAAATTGGTTGATGAAGGTGCAATTTTTTACACAACATCAGACACAGAAACAATAGTTCAATTAATTGCTAAGTCAAAACGAGCTAAAACTATCGATAAAATTGTTGATGCAATTTTTCAAATACAAGGTGGATATGCTTTAGTAATGTTAACTCAAACTTCATTAGTAGGTGTCAGAGATCCTTTTGGTATCAGGCCTTTAGTAATTGGAAAATTAAAGAATAGTTACGTGCTAGCATCTGAAACATGCGCTTTAGATATAATTGGTGCAAAATTTATTCGAGAAGTTGAAAATGGTGAGATAGTCCTAATTGAAAATAACGAATTAAGAAGTATTAAACCATTTCCACCAAGAAAAGTAAGGCCTTGTGTTTTTGAATATATTTATTTTGCAAGACCAGACAGCATGCTTGACGGAAAAACTGCATATGAACATAGAAAGAATCTTGGTTCTGAACTTGCAAAAGAGAATGATATAAATGCTGATATTGTTGTGCCAGTACCAGACTCTGGAAATGCAGCCGCTCTAGGTTTTGCACAATCCCTGAACGTAGAATTTGAACTAGGCTTAGTCAGAAATCATTATGTAGGAAGAACTTTCATTGAACCAAGTCAAAAGATCCGAAGTTTGGGTGTTAAATTAAAATTAAATGCTAATCAATCAACTATTCAAAACAAAAAAATAATTTTGGTAGATGACTCGCTAGTAAGGGGAACAACTTCTCATAAAATAGTAAAAATGCTATATGATGCTGGTGCAAAAGAGGTTCATGTTAGAATAGCCTGTCCAGAAATTAAATTTCCTGATTTTTATGGAGTTGATACTCCAACTAAAAAAGAATTACTTGCTGCTAATAAAAGTAACTCGGAAATCTGTAAATACATAGGTGCAAAATCTTTAAAATTTTTGTCAGTAAATGGAATGTATCGCGCAATTGGTTTTGATGGAAGAAATGAAAATTATCCTCAATTAACTGATCATTATTTTACAGGAGAGTACCCTGTAAAACCTATCGATGAACTTGGTGATAATAAAATCACTCAATTGTCATTGTTAAATACTGCATCTAATAATTAAATGAAAAAAGTAAGTTTTACTGAAATGAAAAATGGTACTAAAAAAGATTATCTTTTTTTAGATAAGCATGAAAAAGATTTTGCCAGTAAAACTGCTGATAGAATATTAAAATTTATGTCTGGATTAAATGAAACTTTAGAGGGTTATCAGGTATCAAGACTTGAGCACTCACTTCAAAGTGCTACTAGAGCTCATAAAAATGGTGAAAGCGATGAGATGGTTGTAGCTTGTCTGTTACATGACATCGGTGATGAATTAGCACCAATGAATCATTCCGAGTATGCCGCTTCAATTTTAAAGCCTTACGTATCAGAAAAAACTCATTGGATAGTTGAAAAGCATGGCGAATTTCAAATGTATTATTACGCGCATTATTTAGGTGGTGATAAGAATAGAAGAGATAAATACAAAGATCATAAATATTATCAAGATACAATAGATTTTTGCGAAAAATATGATCAAAATTCTTTTGATCCTAACTATGAGTCTTTACCATTGGAATTTTTCAAACCAATTGTAAAGAAAATTTTTTCTAGAAAACCATATTCCTCTCTAACAAAAAATTAAAAACAAAACTAAAACTAATGATTACAAAAAAAGAGCAAATAATTGAATATTTCAAGTCTGGGATTAAAAATAAAAAAGAATTTAAAATTGGTATCGAACATGAGAAATTTCTATTTGATGGTCAAAATAATAAGAGAATTGATTATCAAAAAACAAAGAAGATGTTCTCAGCTCTACTTGAATTTGGATGGAATCCTGTATTAGAAAACAACAATATTATAGGTTTAAATAAGGGTGGTAAAAATATTACTCTTGAACCAGGTAATCAAATTGAATTATCTGGTGATAAACTTACTAATATTCATGAAGCATGTGCAGAATCTTATGATTACTTATTTGAGTTAAAACAGGTCACAAAAAAACTTAACATTAAAATTGTAAGTGCAGGTTTTGATCCAATATCAAAATTAGATGAGATCCCAAATAACCCTAAGAAAAGATACGAACGAATGACAAGAGATATGCCTTTAGGGGGAGAATTAAGTCTTGATATGATGTATCGAACCTGTGGAACGCAATTAAATTTAGATTACTGTTCAGAAGAAAATTTTATGAAAAAATTTAAGATAGTTAATTCTCTGGTACCTATTTCAATTGCTTTATTCGCTAATTCATCAATAGTTGAGAAGAAAAAAAGTAATTATTTATCTTACCGATCAAAAGTATGGCAAAATACTTCACGAGGTGGTTTGCCTAAATTGTTCCTAGAAGACTTTGATTTTGAAAAATATGCAGATTTTGTGATTAATTTTCCAATTCTGTTTATACAACAAAAAAAAAATTATTTTTCAGGTCTAAGATACAATTTTAATGATTTCATGTTGGGAAATATTAAAGAAATAAATAATCGCCTGCCTGATGAGAATGATTTATCAACTCATTTAAGCACAATTTTTACGGAGAATAGACTTAAAAAATATATTGAATTAAGATCTATGGACACTTGTGGTTGGGATTGTCTATGTGCGGGTCCAGCATTTAATGTTGGAATGTTATATGGAAATTTAGATGAAGTTTATGAATTAGTTTCTAGTTGGGATAAAAATAAAATTATAAATGCATATTTAGAAGCACCACAAAAAGGTTTTAATACCCAGCTTATGGGTAAAGATCTGGTTTATTGGTCTAAAGTATTATTAGATTTATCTAAAAAGGGATTAGAAAAGAGAGATATGGTCAATAAAAGTGGAAAAAATGAGACCATATTTTTGAATCATCTACAAAAAGTGATTGATAATAAAACTACAAATGCACATCATATGATTATTAAATTTTCTAAAGATGAAGATTTAACTGAATTATATGACAAATAAAATTATTGCTATCCAGGGAAATCATCCCTCAAAACTTAACCCTTTAACCGATACCAGTATTTTTTTAGCCCATGAAATACAAAAGAAAAATTATAAAATTTTCTATTATGATCCAAAAGATATATCTATTATAAATTTTAAAGTAATTGCTGTAGGATTTTTCGTCAAATTTAATTACAGAAAAAAAAGATTTTTTAAAATTTTTAAAAAACAAAAACTAGAGCTAATTAAGTGTAAATATTTACTTATTCGCCAAGATCCACCATTTAATTTAGAATATATTTGTTCTACTCTTATTTTAGATAAAATAAAAAAAAGAGTTAAAGTTATTAATGATCCAACAGCAATAAGAAATGTATCTGAAAAACTTTTTTCGACAAAATATCAAAAATTTATGCCAGATACTATTTTTTCACAAAACATTGAAGAAATTAGAAAGTTTTTTAAAAAACATAAAAAAGTGATTGTTAAACCTATCAACAGCTATAGTGGAAACAATATACATTTATTTACTAAGTTTAATCTAAAATTTTTTCAAAAATTTATTAAAAAACACGATCATATTATGTGTCAAAAATATTTACCTAAGATCAAAGAAGGAGATAAGAGAGTTTTTTTAATAAATGGTAAAGTATGTGGCGCAATATCAAGAATTCCAAAAAAAGGCTCATTTTTAAGCAATTTAAGTAAAGGTGCAAAACCAATTAATATAAAATTAACTAATAAAGAAATGAAAATATCAAAATTGATAGGCAAAGATTTAAAAAAAGATAAAATTTTCTTTGCTGGAATTGATTTTATAGATGGACAACTAAATGGTGATATAAATGTTACATCACCTACTGGATTAAAAACTTTCTATGACCTCTCAAAAATAAATTTAGCCTCAGCTTTCTGGAAAGAATTAAAAGCGTGAAAAATCTTACAGACCAACAAAAGGGATCGTTATTGTCCTTTGTTGCGGTAATGTTTATTACACCAGACTCGCTATTCATTAGGCTTTCAAATGTAGATACTTGGGGTTTAGTCTTTTATAGGGGAATTATTCCTTTTATGACAGTTTTGTTAAGCATGTTAATTATTTATAAGTTAAATTTCTTTAAGATTCTTTTCACTAGCGGTTATCATGGAATATTTTATGTAATTACGTTTAGTGTAACCAATATAACTTTTGTTGTCTCTATTCAAAATACTAACGTTGCCAATACCTTGGTTATGATAGCGACTGCTCCAATGTTATCAGCTATTCTTGGAGCTATATTTTTAAAGGAACCACCCGATAAAAAAACTTGGACTTCTATAATAATTACTTTTTTAGCAATAATATATATTTTTCATGACTCTTTGAAGTTAGGTAATTTCTATGGAGATGTTTTAGGGTTTGTTACTGCGATAGGTTTATCGGTTGGAGCAGTTATTATTAGATCTGCTAAAAATAAGAATTTAGTACCTGCAGCGGTAGTTGGTAAATTATTTGTAGCAATTTTTGCATTACTTTTCATAGAAAGTTTTGCGTTAGTTGATAAAGATCTTTTTATTGTTCCATTGATGTGTATTTTATGTGTAGCGATACCCTTTGTCTTGGTTACCATTGCGCCAAGGTTTATACCTGCTGAAGAAGTTAATCTTTTTTTTCTGCTAGAGACTATAATTGGTCCAATTTGGGTTTGGTTAATCATAGAAGAACAGCCTAGTTTAGAAACACTTCAGGGTGGTCTAATTATAATCACCACCATCGCAATTCACTCATACTTAAAACTCAAAAATTCTTAAGCTTGTCACAATTAAGACTTGATTTAATAATACATCGCGAATAACTACCACAATTTTTATGAATAAAGTTTTAAAAAACTCCTGGGCATTATTTTTAGGAATGGGCTTCATCATGATGGCTTATGGATTCCAAGGTTCTCTCCTAGGTGTAAGGGCTGTTCAGGAAGAATTTAGCCTTACTTCAACTGGATTTATGATGTCAGGTTATTTTGTAGGATATTTTATTGGTGCCGCAACTATTCCAAATATAATTTCGAGAGTTGGTCATATAAGAGTTTTTGCAGCTTTTGCATCTTTAGCTTCATTAGTTGTTTTAATTCACTCAGTCATAATTCATCCATTCATATGGTTTTTATTAAGAATACTTACGGGTGTTAGCATGGTCTGCATTTATACAGTTGCAGAAAGTTGGTTAAATGACAGATCAAGTAATAAAAATCGAGGCAGCGTGCTTTCTATCTATATGGTCATACTTTATGGGACTATGGGAATTGGTATGTTTTTACTTAATTTTAGTAGTCCTAAAAACTTTCAACCCTTTATATTAGTTTCAGTAATTACTTCTGCAGCTTTAATACCAATTTTATTAACTAAAAAGAAACCACCTAACTTTAAAAAAATACAAGCAATGAATATGAGAGAATTATATGAAGCTTCACCTTTTGGTATGGTGAGCTCTCTTTTTTATGGAACAATACAATCTGCTTTATTCACATTACTAGCAGTTTATGCTACATCAATGAACTTCACTATTTTAGAAATATCAATTGTAACTTTCTTATTAGCGATATCAGGCGCAGTAGCCCAATTCCCAGTTGGTAAAATTTCTGATATTTACGATAGAAGAAAAGTAATTGTTTTTTCAACATTTGGGGCAGCAATATTTGCAATTATTGCAATATTTGTTTCAAAACAAATGTATTTACCTGGCGGCCTTGCAACTAGTAAAACATGGTTTTATTTTTTCTTTATTCTTTTTTCATTTTGCAGTTTACCAATGTTCTCTTTAATCCTAGCACACACAAATGATTATATTTCAAAAGAAAAGTTTGTTGCAGCTGGAGCGGGACTTCAATTTGCTTTTGGATTAGGTGCAATGAGCGGGCCATTTCTTTGTTCAATATTTATGGATCTAGTTGGTCCAAATGGTTTCTTTGTGTTTCTATTTATTTTTCATTCTTTTATCGGATTTTTTGGAATATATAGAATGAAAGTAAGAAAAACTGTCGAAAATCCAGACTCTCAGTTCGTTGCTATGCCACAAACCATTACCCCAGCAGGTATTGAACTTAATCCTACTACTGAACACATAGAGGAACCATACTCTGAAAAAGTTAAAGAAATTTTAGAAAGAAAAGGTGTAAAATATAAAAAAGACGAGAACAAAGATAAAAAAGAGGAAGCGATATACTAAATAAATCCCTTTCAGGTTGTAACTTATTTTAGTCAGACTACATAGATTTTTTTCAAAATCTTATTGAATAATTTTCATTTATCTAGTGAAATAAATAAAATTAAAAAATGCCATTAAAAAAAAAGAAGACAAAAATAAACAAAAAAACTATAGGACTTGCTAAGATAGCAGCGTTTACAACAAGTTCGTTAAGTAATGCATTATCTAATTATAAGAAAAAAAAAGAACAAGAAAAATTCAAAGCTATTAAATTGCAAAAACTTGAGGAAAGAAATTCTTATCAAAAGGAAAAAAAAGAATTGAAACTTTGGGAGGATAGGCTCAATAAAGAGAGTAGCAAAATCCGCTTAAATGAAGAAGAGCTCAGAATGAGAGAAAAAGAAATTAAATCTAAAGAAGATAAACAAAAAATTGAGGGTGAGAGACTGACAAAAAAAGATGAGGAGTTAGTGCTTGTTGCAAAAGAATTAAGAGAAAAAGAAAAACAATTAAAAAGTAGAGAAGAAGAGCAAAATAGAAAAGATATAGATTTAAAAGTCAGAGAAGATGAACAAAAAAATAAAGAATTAAAAGAACAAAGACGTAAAAATAGAGAATTAAAGATATTAAAAGAAGAAGAGGATAGGCAAAAAGAGGCTGAGTTTATCAAAATAAGAGAGTGGGAGGAAAAATTTGATAGAGAGCGAAAGCAAAAAGAACAAGAAGAAATTAGACGTGAACAAAGACTTATCCAAAAAGAAATAGAAAAAAGAGCAAGATTTGAGGAAATTGATAAAAAACTCAAAAGTTCATCAAGTGGATTAGAGAATTTTAATATAGATAAATCTAAAGAAAATTAATCTTGTTATTATTGTTTTGGAAAATAATCTTTAATTTCCCCATCTCTATAAACATCAGCAGTACAACAATGAAGACCACCACCAAAAGCATAGGCATCTCTTAAATCTACAGGAATTACTTCCATACCTAATTTATCTAATTGTTCTGCTTGATATTTTTCACTTTTTTCAACACAAACTGTTTTAGGGTCTAGTACCAAAACATTCATTGAAAGCCAAACAGATGAATAGCAAAGTGGTGGAGGTTCGTTGTGAGCAGGTTGTGCAGCATCTATAATTTCCCACCCATTATTTTCAAATAACTTTCTTTGTTCTTTAGGTAATCGTCTTTGAGGATTATTTAAAATCAAACCTTCTTTTATAGGAGTAAAGGTTGCATCAATATGAATTGGGTATGGATCTCCTGGAAAATTTACAGCATGAACTCGATGATCTTTATAATGTCTTTTTAACCAATCAATACCTTTCAAATTTGTAGTGAAACCGTGTTGTACAATTAAATCTTTTCCAAATCGGAGTATATCTGCTGCATCAAATAGGGGTTCTTCCTCTGTTGTTACGAAAAATTTATCTTCAGTCCATTTTAATCTTTTTTGAATTCCGATTTTATCAGATAAATAATCTTTTCTGTAATCTGCATCTGTTAATCTTGGTTTAGGAGCCGACTCATGTCTCATGTTTGGATCTAAATTATAATATTCTTTTAAAAGAGGTCGATAACAAAGATATTCAAACCATCTGCATCTATAACTCATAGTAGCTTCTAAAATTTCATTACCCACAGTCAGCAAAACATCTCTTGGAGGCATACAACCAAACATAGTTTCAACTTTCCAGTCAGGAGTTGAAATATTTTGATTAAAATTAATTGGTGTTGGTCTATCTACTTTTATACCACGCTTAGATAACATTTCTGAAAAATCATTTAACAATTGATTAGCTTTATCTATTGTATCTTTTGTTCTTGGACCAAATTTACCTTTCATATCAGAGTCTTCAGGAACTTTAGCATCAAGCGCTGGTTCAGGAGCAGGAACACATACACCATCTGCCTTTCCAACAATTACATGTTTTAATGGATCCCATTCATTCCAACTATTTACAATGACTTTATTTCTATCCATTAAATTTAATTTAGTGCGATGTATCTCTTATTCCACCTCATGATAAGACTATAATAAATAAGTGAAACAAACAGAAAGAAGCCACCCACTATTGTGTTAGTAGATGGAATTTCATTAATCCCAAACAATGGTAACCATACCCAAAAAATTCCTCCAATAACTTCCGTCAGAGATAATAATGTTAACTCTGCTGCTTGGATTGCTTTGGATCCTATAGAATATAAAATAAGACCTAAACACACTAATACCCCATGTAAAGAAAACATTGCACTATTATAACTAGTTGCAAAAAAAGTTTGTTTATTTATCAAAATCATGATTGTAGCTATTATAAAACAAAATAAACCTGCTACAGCGACTGTTGTAAATTTTGGAGTTTCTTTCCTCCATCTTAAAGTAACAGAAAATATTGAAAATCCTATAGATGATGTAAGTCCAAAAACAAAACCTATTAAAGAATTTTTTTCAGTATTACCAACAGCCATAATTATAATACCCACAGTTGCAATAAGCATTGATATCCAGACATTAAGAGAAATTTTCTCTTTTAAAAATAAAAAAGCTAATAAAGCAGTGAAAAAAGGCATTGCAGCTAAACATAATAAAGTAATTGCTGCAGTAGTGTTTGTAATTGAATAAATAAATGAAATCATTGCGATACCAAGCCCAATTCCACCAACGAGTCCTGATTTACCTACTTTTTTGTAATTTTTATAAAAATTTATTCCCTCTTCAAAATATAAATATAAATTTAAAATAATAAAAATAGTTAAACCTCTACCAAAAATATATTGCCAAGGAACCATATGAGGATCATTCATATATCTCACCACCAAGGGACCAAAAGACCAAAGTATCCCTGCAAATAAAACGACCGGTACGGCTATTTTTTCATTTCTAAGTTCAACCATAATCGAATATTTAGATCTAATTGATTAGCACTACAACATAAATTAAATTGTTATACAAAGTATAAGGACTAATATAATAAATTAATATGAATTTGGATATTCTTAAAATAGCCTCTGATACCAACAATAACAAAAGTATCAAAAACTATACACACCACTCAAAATTGAAAAACTCAAAGTGCGGTGATGAGATGCAAATTGATTTGGTTATCAAAAAAAATAAAATTGTTGATTTTGGTTATCAAGGTAAGTCCTGCGTTTATTGTCAAGCCTCTGCAAGCTTACTTTCAAAAATTTCAATTAACGAAAATAAATCTAAAATTAATGAATTGTGCGACGATGCAAAACATTATTTTGAGGGAGACGTTGAAAATATTGAAAAAAAATGGAAATCACTTAATAAAATATTTAATAATAAAAATTTATCTCGTAAAGAATGTATTTTATTACCTTTTAAAACAATAAAAAAAATAGTATCAAAATAATTTCATGGGTAATTTAAAACAATCTTTTATCGCAGGATTATTTTCAATCATAACTATAGGTATTTTAACTTTATTAACTTACAAAACTGAATTTGGAATTTTTCTTATTGCATCTTTTGGATCATCAATGGTTCTGTTATATGGATATCCAGAAAGCCCCTTTGCCCAACCCAAAAATGTTTTTTTTGGGCATCTGGTAACTGCAATTGTAGGAATGTTTTTTTTACATTTAATTCCTTTACCTTTATTTATAATTATACCATTAGCAGTTGGTTTTGGAGTGGGTCTGATGATATTGTTAAATGTAACCCATCCACCCGCAGGTGGAAATCCAATTATAGTTATCATGGGTAGTGTCTCACTAGACTATTTGTTAAGCCCAATAATTTCAGGATCAATAATTATTCTGATTTTTGCTATTATAATTAATAGATTTTTACTCAAAAAGAGTTATCCAAAATCAAAATAATTTGTTTGCTAGCGACATTAAAATAATGTTAGATGTCTTAAAATAAATTAATGATCGAAAGTAACGCAGGAGAATAAATGAAAATATTATGTGTATTATATGATGACCCAAAAAGAGGAATGCCTGAGTCATATCCACTTAAAGATCTTCCTAAACTAGAAAAATATCCAGATGGGATGACCTTACCTTCACCAAAAGGAAGAGATTTTAATCCAGGAGAATTGTTAGGATGTGTTTCAGGAGAATTAGGATTAAGAAAATTTTTAGAAAGTAATGGACACGAATTAATAGTTACAAATAGTAAAGACGGAGATGGATGTGAGGCTGATAAGCATATCGTTGATGCTGATATAGTTATTTCTCAACCTTTTTTTCCGTATTACCTTACTAAAGAAAGAATTGCTAAAGCAAAAAACTTAAAAATGGCTATTACAGCCGGAATTGGCTCTGATCATGTCGATTTACAAGCAGCTATGGATAACAAAATTGATGTAGTAGAGGTAACTTTTTGTAATTCAAGATCTGTTGCTGAACACATCGTAATGATGATTGTATCAATGGTAAGAGACTATCACAACCAACATAGAATTGTTAATGAAGGTGGATGGAACATAGCAGATGCAGTGCAAAGATCTTATGATGTTGAGGGTATGCACATTGGAACTGTTGCTGCTGGCCGTATCGGTTTAGATGCATTAAGAAAAATGAAACCATTTGATGTACACTTACATTATTTTGATAGACATAAATTACCAGATAGTGTTGAAAAAGAATTAAACTTAACATTTCATGAGTCAGTAGAGTCAATGGTTAAGGTTTGTGATGTCGTGACTATAAATTGTCCTCTCCATCCTGAGACTGAGAACTTATTTGACGATGCAATGATAAGCAAAATGAAAAAAGGCGCTTATATTGTAAACACTGCAAGGGGTAAAATTTGTAATCGTGATGCAATTGCAAAAGCATTGAAGAGTGGTCAACTAAGTGGTTACGCTGGAGACGTTTGGTTTCCACAGCCAGCTCCAAATGATCATGTATGGAGAACAATGCCTAACCATGGAATGACACCTCACACTTCTGGAACGTCTTTGTCAGCTCAAACAAGATATGCTGATGGTGTAAGAGAAATCTTAGAATGTTTCTTTGAAGGAAAAGAAATTAGAGATCAATATCTCATTGTCAAAGACGGACAATTAGCTGGAATGGGTGCTCACTCATATAGTAAAGGATCTGCTACAGGTGGTTCTGAAGAGGCAGCTAAATATAAGAAAAAATAAATCATTCTTTTAATTATTAAAGGTAAGCTACTTAAGGTAGCTACCTTTAATAATCTAGACTCAATTCCTAATTTTTGTATAAATTTTCACTTATGAGATTTTTATTATTTATATTTTTCAACCTAATAACAACAAATCCAGTATTGGCAACTGAGAAAAGTAAAGCATATTTTGCTGGTGGTTGTTTCTGGTGTATGGAAGAATCTTTTGAAAAATTAACAGGTGTTGAGAAAGTAATTTCAGGATACTCTGGAGGAAAAACTGAAAATCCAACCTATGAGGAAGTTACTTATGGAAATACAGGTCACCTTGAAGTTGTAGAAATAATTTATGATGCAAGTTTAATATCTTTCGAGGAATTACTTAAAAGTTTTTGGCTCAATATAGATCCATTTGACCCTTATGGTCAGTTTTGTGACAAAGGTTATAGCTACAGATCTGCAGCGTTTTATACAAATAAAAAGGAAAAAGAATTAATTGAAAAAGATTTTAAAAGACTAGAAAAAAAATTTAATAAAAAAGTTGTTACTTATATTAAAGAATTTGAAAAGTTTTATATAGCTGAAGATCGTCATCAAGATTATTATCAAGTATATTTTTTGAATTATTTAAAATATAAAAAAGCTTGTAGAAGAGAAGAAATTTTAAATAGAATTTGGAAAATGTAACAATCTATGAAAAATAATATCAATTGGAATTTTGATAATACATATTCCAAATTGCCTGAGTCATTTAGAGAAAAAATAAATCCAGTAAAAGTTAAAAATCCTAAACTGATTTTATTAAATGAGTCTTTGGCCAAGAATCTAAATTTAGATTTTTCTGAATTAAGTCAGTCTGAATTATCGGCCATATTTACAGGAAACGAATTACCAAAAAATAGTAATTCAATAGCTCAAGCTTATGCAGGTCATCAATTTGGACATTTTACAATGCTTGGTGATGGTAGAGCAGTTTTGATTGGAGAACATGTATCTAAAAATAATCATAGATACGATATTCAATTTAAAGGCTCAGGAAAAACTGCTTTTTCAAGAAATGGAGATGGAAGAGCTGCGTTAGGGCCTATGCTTAGAGAATATTTAATAAGTGAAGCAATGTATGCCTTAAATATACCAACGACGCGAAGTCTGGCTGTCGCAAAAACTGGAGAAAATGTAATTAGAGAGACACAATTAGAGGGTGCTATACTCACCAGAGTAGCATCAAGCCATATTAGAGTAGGAACTTTTCAGTATATTGCAGCGAGAAATAAAAAAGGTGAGTTAGAGACATTATTTGAATATGTTATTAAAAGACATTACCCAGAAATTAAAAATTCAAAAAATAAAGCTTTGGATCTTTTAAAAGTTGTTTTAGATAAACAGATTGATTTAGTTGTCAATTGGATGAGAGTTGGATTTATTCATGGTGTAATGAATACAGACAATATGAGTATAGCTGGCGAGACCATTGACTACGGACCTTGTGCTTTCATGGATATTTATGATCCAAAAACTGTATTTAGTTCGATTGATAAATTAGGAAGATATGCTTATTGCAATCAGCCGATTATAACAAAATGGAATCTTTCAAGATTTGCTGAGTGCTTGATATCTTTGATTGATAAAGACCAAGACACGGCTGTAAAATTAGCAACTGAAATAATCGATACTTTTGAAAAAACATATGAGGAAAAGTGGTTAAATATGATGAGTGCTAAGCTAGGCTTACTTGGTACGGATAAAAAAGATAAGTACCTAATTTTAGACTTACTCACTTGGATGCATCAAAATAAAGTTGATTACACAAATACATTTTGCCACTTGATGAACTTTAAAATTAAAGAAGATAATATTTATGAAAGTGCTGATTTTAGCAACTGGAAAAAAAGGTGGCAGGAAAGATCATTAGGTCATGATAATTCAGAGGAAAATTGTAAAAACTTGATGAGAAGTGCAAACCCTCTTTTAATTCCAAGAAATTATATAGTTGAAAATACTCTAAGAAATGCAGATCAGGGAAATTTAGAACCTTTAGTTAATTTTTTAAAAATTTTAAATAACCCCTATACTGATCAAAAAGATATCTCTGAATACCAAATATTATCCAGTTCAAATGAAAGTTATCAAACTTTTTGTGGAACCTAATTAAAGAACGTAAGGCTCATGTCTAGCCTGTTTACCTAAAACTCTTTCTACAGCCATATTTGAAATATCAATTGATTGATAAGCACCTGTCGTAATCAATTCTGTTAATGCTCTACCAATTCCTGGAGCTTGCATTAATCCTCTTCCTGTGAACCCTGTTGCCAGATAAACATTTTCAAATTTTGGATGTTTTCCAACAACTGCATTGTTATCAAGTCGATTGCAATCATAGTATCCAGCCCATCCACCGGTTAATTTTAATTCTTCCATAGCCGGTATTCTATGAGCTAAAGCTGGCCAAACCAGCTCTTCAAAATCATCCCATGCAGGTTCAAGATCTTTGGCATCAAAGACAGATTTTGGTGAACCAGCTAAATATTCTTTACCTTCAGGTCTCCAATAAACTCCTGTTGTTAGATCTCCTGTTAATGGCATTTCAGGAATATGTTTTGGACACTTTACTCTGAAAACAGTATGTTTTTGAGGTTCAACAGGAATATCTTCTAAAAGTTCTTTAGTCCAACATCCAGCTGCTGAAATAATTGTCTTAGCATTAATTTCCGAGAGAGATTTAACTTCACCCTTAACAAATTCTGCACCAAGATCAATCGCTTTACTTTTTAAAGCACTATGAAACATGAAGGGGTCAATCCATCCTTCGCTTTGATTGTCTGTAAAAGTTGCTGTTTCAATTCCTTCACCATTAATATACGGAAAAAAATTATTTAATTCAGAGCCTTTGATATTTTTTGTTCCCGCATCACAAGCTTTATGATTTTCGAGCGCTTTGTATTGTTCATCTGCATGCTCAGGTCCAAACATTAATAAATAACCATTTGTCACCATACTAGCAGTAGGTTTTGGATTTTTTTCCGTTTTTAATAAACCTGGAATTTGAAAAATAAATTCTCTGGCAAATTTTCCTAACAAAATATTTTCTTTTTGAAAAAATTGTCTTCTAAAACCACCTAATGATAACGGAAAAGAAGCAGTTTTATAAGTTGGGTCTTTTTCTATAACTTTAACTTTTCTGCCCTCTTTTGATAAAAAGTAAGCTGTTGCAGCTCCAATTATACCACCCCCAACTATTACAACATCATCCATTAATTTAATATCAGTAAGTTAATATTCAGAAATAATGCATAGCAACACCAAAGTAAATAGGGAATCATTAAATAATAACTCACAAAATTGACACGCTTATATCTTATTATTAAAGAAATTATTAAACCAATTAAGATTACCAAAACAATTAAAGCAAAAAAAATTTGGTGTAATCCAAAAAAAACGATACTCCAAGTTGTATTAAATATAATATGAATAAAATAAATATAAATCGTGTTCATGTCTCTATTTTTACTATGCCAAAAAAACCAAATAGCAACTGTCATCATTAAGTAAAGCGTTGTCCAAACAGGTGCAAATACCCAGTCAGGTGGGTTAAAATCTGATTTGACTAATTGAGAATACCAAGGGTCTTTTAAATTAATTGTGACTAAACTACCAATAAATGAGGCTGAAAATGTGATAATAAAAAAAAGTATGAATGATAAAAATTTATTTTTTAACATTTAAGTATTATACATCTTTAGATAATGAATAAAAAAACAATTTGGATCACTGGCGGAAGTACCGGAATCGGTAAAGCTCTTGCGATAAAATTTGCTAATGAAGGGTGGAATGTTGCTATTTCAGCCAGACGTGAGAATCTTCTTAATGAGATTTCAGATAATCATGAAAATATAAGTCCATATCCATTAGATGTGACTAATAAATTAAAATGCAGAGAGGTTTTTGAAAAAATTAAAAATAAATTTGAAAATATAGATATTTGTTTTTTTTCCACTGGCACATGGAATCCAAAAAAAGAAAGGGACATTGATGTTGAACAAATTGAGGAAGTGTTCAAAATTAATTTTTTTGGAACATTGAATACTATCAAAGCAGTTGAAGAATATTTTAAAAATAGAAAAAATGGGACAATTACTATTGTTTCATCAATTGCTGGTTATAGAGGTTTACCTAATTCAACCGGATACGGACCCTCAAAATCTGCTCTTAATAATTTAGCAGAGAGTTTATATTTCGATTTTGATCGATCAAATGTGAGAGTGTGCTTGGTATCTCCAGGTTTTATCAAAACTCCAATGACAGATAAAAATGATTTTAAAATGCCCTTTTTAAAAACTACTGAATATGCTGCTGAAAAAATATATGATGGTTTGGTAAATAAAAAAACTTTTGAAATTCATTTTCCAAAATCATTAACTATTGTGCTGAAAATCTTAAGTTTTCTTCCAAGTAAAATTTATTTTGGTTTAGTCGGAAAATTAACAAAATATCAAAAGAAAGATTAATCTTTTACAAATACCACAGTCAATTCAGCGACTTTAAATCCAAATTTAGTCATTGTAGCTCTATTAATTGCTACCCGATCATCCTGTTTGAAAATCCAATCATCGAAAGTAATCTTTATTTCTTTACCTTTTACTGGAACTAATAAAACATACTCAAATTTAAATGCTGGACCATATGAGTATCCCTTAGCTTTACCAACTACGTCTCCAGCAGTTCCCTCATAATTGTTGTCGTCTATTTTAGTAATTTGCCATTGTCTAGTTTGTACTTCACCATCATCCCAATTAAATTTTTCATCAAGAATTAATTGTTTACCATCCCACTTACCGTCTAAATCTGCTGAAAATTGTCTTGTAACTTTCCCAGATCTATTCTGAAGAACTCCCCAAGCTTTAACATTGCCTGACAAGTAATTTTCTATGACCAATCTAGGTTCTTTACCTTTAAAATCTTCGGGTTTCATATCGCTATTATTTGAGCAGTTTGTAATTAAGAATAAAGAGATTATCAATAAAATTGATCTTAAGTTTATTGTTTTGCTCACAAACCTCCGTTATTTATTTTGAATTGAAAATTGTATCAGATCAATATTTTTTGATTTAAATCCAGCCTCACAATAAGATAGGTAAAACTCCCACATTCTTTTAAAAGTTAAATCAAAACCTTGTTTTTTAATGAGATCCCATTTTCTATTAAATTCATTTTTCCAAATACCTAATGTATTTGCATAATGATCAGCATATGAGTCGTAAGACTTAATTGTTAAACCATTTTCTGAAACATATTTATTTAAGCTATTTTTACTTGGCAAAAATCCTCCTGGAAAAATATATTTTTGAATAAAATCTTGTTTCGTTTTATATCTGTCAAATAAACTATCATCTATTGTAATTGCTTGAATGGCTGCCTTACCATCTTTAGAGAGGTTTTTCTTAATAATTTTAAAATAACTTTCCAAATAATTTTGCCCTACTGCCTCAATCATTTCTATGGATGCTATTGAGTTATATTTGTTCTTTAAATCTCTATAATCTTTTATTTCAATATTTACTTTTTCATTTAAACCACATCTATGAATTCTTTTTTTTGCGTATTCGAATTGTTTTTTTGAAATAGTAATACAATCTAATTTTACATCATATTTTTTTCCTAAATATTCTGCAAAACCACCCCAGCCACATCCGATTTCTAAAACTCTATCGCCATTGTTTGGTTTTATTAAATCTATCATTTTTTGATATTTGTTATTTTGTGCCTCTGAAAGATCTTTAGTGGTCTCACTAAAAATTCCGCTTGAATAAGTTAAGGTTTCATCAAGCCATAGAGAAAAAAAATCATTTCCTAAGTCATAATGTTTTGCAATATTTTCTTTACTTCTATTTTTTGTATTTTTTATAAAGATTCCTTTTAAAAAATTTATAATTGGAAAATCGAGTAAACCTGAAAACTTGTATATGATTTTTATGTTTCGAGCTGTTATTTCAATTAGATTGGATAAATTATCAGTTTCAAATTCTCCTCTCATGTAAGACTCAGCAAAACCAATGCTGCCACCCTTTATAAGATTAAAAGAAAAATTTGGTTTTTTAATTTTCAATTTAGTTTTTAAATTATCCTGAGGATTACCAAATTTAAAAACTTCTCCTTGATAATTCGTAATTTCTAAATACCCTACATTAATTCCAGATAATATGCTAAAAACCAGTTTGTCTGAAAGTCTATTTAAGGACATTAATTTTCAAAAGATATGTTGTTTCTTATTTTTAATTTTTTTTGAATAAACCTTATTCCTTTGGTCCATAATTTAAACGCTTCAAAATGTACCGCTGCAATAATTTTAAACGTCATTAGGGGATGTTTTAAATAAGATTTAATTAACTCTGAAGTTGTAAAATCTTTTCTTTTCCCATCTTGAGAGGCATATAATATTTTTTCGTTTAATTGATATTGATCTATGATTACTGAAATCTTATCTGCTGGTTTTAAAATTCTAAAAAAATAACTACAATTCATTTCAATGAATGGTGAGACATGAAATTTTTTTTCGCAATTATGTTGCAATAAATTGTCATTTTTTACTTTAAAAACATAAGTGTGTTGCTCACCAAAAGTATTTTTGACTTCATATAATATAGATATCAAATCATTATTATTATTGTACACATAAAAAACACTTAATGGATTAAAAACATATCCAAAGATTCTTGGGTAACATAAAAGTTTAATTTTAATATTTTCACTACTAATATTATTTTGTTTAAGATTTTTTTTAACCCAATCGATTACAAGTGATCCATCTCTATCTCCATGATCTTTATCAAAAAAACTAATTAAATTAAATTTATTGTATGAAAAAAAATTAATCGTTTTATCTAATTTTTCTAATTCGGAAAGATCAATTAAAAGTGAAAATACCCTGTACTTAAAAAAATGTATCTTTGGTCTTAATCTTTTGTGAATTACAGCGCCATTATATATACAACTAGTCATTTAGGGTTTTAAGCATTTCAATAGATGATTTTATTCCATCTTCATGAAAACCGTAACCAAAATAACTACCACAATAAAGAATATTTCTTTTATTTTGTAAATTTGTAAGCTGACTTTGAAAATTAAGTGCAGATTGATCAAAATATGGATGTGTAAATCTTACTTTTTTTAAAATTTTCTTCTCATCAATTTTAAAATAAGGATTTAGGGTAAGAAAAATATTTTCATCACATTTAAGGTTTTGTAATAAATTTAACCAATATGTAATTGAATTTTTTTCTATTTCATCCTTTTTGATTGATGAATTCCATGAACACCAAGCTTTTTTATTTTTCGGCATGGCCTCTTCATCGGTATGAATATAAGCAATATTTTCCTTATATTTATAATTTGAAAGAACATTCTTTTCCTGGTCGGTTGGATTATCAATTATTGATAAAGCTTCATCTGCATGTGTTGCTAAAACTACTTTATCGTATCCAAAATATTCGCTTTCTCCACCATAATATAAATCTATTCCTGTTGTTTTAGTTTTAATTTTTTTGATCGGATAATTTTTAAAATGTTCACCACTGATTTTTGAAATAATGTTTTGAACATAAGTCCTACTTCGATTTGACACTGTGTACCACTGGGGTCTATTTTTTAATTTAAACAAACCATGATTTTGGAAAAACTTTAAGAAAAATCTTAACGGCATTTGACTAGCAGCACTTGGTGGCATTGACCATATAGCTGAGACCATCGGTATCAAATGATAGTTGATAAACTCTTTTGAAAGTTTTTCCTTATTCAAATAATCACCAAGTGTATCCTCTTGATCAATTTTTTTTGTATTATCACATTTTTTGTAAAACTTTATTATATCAAAAAACATTTTGAGGAATCTTAAATTAAACAGATTAGCCTTATTCGAAAAAATTCCATTTAATCCTCTACCGCAATATTCGAAAGAAGATTTTTCAACTGATACAGAAAAAGACATATCGCTTTTTTCAATCGCAATATTATTCTCTTCAAAAAAATTGATTAAATTTGGGTAAGTTGCGTAATTAAATACAATAAAACCTATATCAACTGAAACTTTTTTTGTACCAAACGATAAATCAATTGTATGAGAGTGACCACCGAAACGATCTTCTTTCTCGAAAAGATCTACATGATGTTTTTTTGACAAGTAATATGCAGCGCTTAATCCTGATACGCCTGAGCCGACAACAGCAATCTTCATTAATTGTTAAGCTGCATCTTCTTTAAATTCATCTATGCTTGGACAAGTACAGAATATATTCTTGTCACCATAAACATTATCTACTCTTGCAACTGGAGGCCAAAATTTATTAGCTCTTAAGAATTTTGCCGGATAAGCAGCTTCTGCTCTTGAGTATTTATGTGTCCAATCATCAGAAGCTAGTTCGCTGTCTGTGTGAGGAGCATTTTTTATTGGATTGTCTATTTTGTCAAATTCACCTGATTTAATTTTTTCAATTTCCTCTTTAATCGTAATTAAAGTATCACAAAATCTATCGAGTTCTGACAAACCCTCACTTTCAGTTGGCTCTATCATCATTGTACCAGATACTGGCCATGACATAGTTGGTGCATGAAATCCATAATCTATTAATCTTTTTGCAATATCTTCTTCGGTTACTCCTGTCTCTGATTTAATATTTCTAATATCAATAATACATTCATGAGCAACATTTCCATTTGATCCTTTGTACAGAATTGGAAAGTGATCTTTTAGTCTATGAGCAATATAATTTGCATTTAATATTGCTACTTCAGTAGCAAGCTTTAACCCTGCTGATCCCATCATTTTAATGTACATCCAAGAGATTGATAGAATACTTGAACTTCCCCAAGGAGCTGCCGAGACTGCTCCAATGCCAGATGTTGGTCCACAATCTTTAATCACTGGATGATTAGGTAGATAAACTTGTAAGTGTCTTTTACAAGCAATCGGTCCCATACCTGGTCCTCCCCCGCCGTGTGGAATACAAAATGTTTTATGCAAATTAATATGACAGACATCTGGACCAAAATTTCCAGGCTTTGCAACTCCAACTAAGGCGTTTAAATTTGCTCCATCCATATAGACTTGTCCACCATGTTTGTGAACTAACTCACAGATATCAGTTATTTTTTCCTCAAATACTCCATGGGTAGATGGATAAGTTACCATTAATGCACCAAGATTCTCCGAATGTTGTTCAGCCTTTTTCTTTAAATCATCAAAATCAACATTTCCCTCTTTATCACAATTAACAACTACCACTTTCATTCCAACCATTTGTGCACTTGCTGGATTAGTACCATGAGCTGAACTTGGAATTAAACATATATTACGATTAGCCTCACCTCTATCTAAATGATACTTTCTGATAACCATTAAGCCCGCATATTCACCTTGAGCACCTGCATTAGGTTGCAAAGAGACACCTGAAAAACCAGTTATAGAACGCAACCAATTTTTAAGATCAGTAAATAAATCTCTAAAACCCTCCATTTGTTCAATTGGGACAAACGGATGAGGTTCTGCAAATTCTTTCCATGATATTGGGATCATTTCGGCAGAAGCATTTAATTTCATCGTACAAGAACCAAGTGCAATCATAGTTCTGTTCAATGCTATATCTTTATCTTCTAATTTTTTTAAATATCTAAGCATTTCAGTTTCAGAATGATATGAGTTAAAAACTGGATGCTCTAAATATTTTGAAGTTCTTAATAAATTTTTTGGAAGGTTAGGTAAACTTACCGATGGATCTTCTTTTTTGATTGACTCAGCTGCATTAAAAATTTTTAATAATTGATTTACTCTATATACATTTTTTCTTTCATCAAATGAAACAGCAAGCATTTCAGAATTTACTTTTCGAATATTAACTCTCTGGTTCAGGGCATTCTTATAAATTTGATCAGTCTTTTCTTTGGTAATAATAGTAACAGTATCAAAAAAATTATTCGAATAAAGCTCATATCCAGATTGTTTTATTTTATCAGCAAAACTTTTTGCTAATTGAGACACTCTTTCTGAAATATTTTTAATTCCATCCGGACCATGATAAATAGCATATGCTGCTGACACAATTGCTAATAAAGCTTGGGCAGTACAAATATTACTCGTCGCCTTATCTCTTCTAATATGTTGCTCTCTAGTTTGTAATGATAATCTATATGCTCTATTACCATGTCTATCAACTGATACACCGACAATCCTTCCAGGCATTGACCTTTTAAACTCATCTTTTGTAGCAAAAAAAGCTGCATGTGGACCTCCATATCCCATTGGAATACCAAATCTTTGAGTGCTTCCAACTGCAATGTCGGCACCAAGTTCTCTCGGCGTTTTTAATTTTGCTAGGGCTAACAGATCACAAGCTAATACCACCTTCCCATTCTTTTTGTGAATTTTGCTAATTTCTACACTTGGGTCTTTAATATCTCCTAAAGTTCCTGGATATTGTAAAATTCCGCAAACTAAATCCTCTTTTAGTTGATCTAAAACTTCATCTTCTTTACCAACTAAAACTTTTAAACCCATAGGTTCAGCTCTTGTTTGAATTACATTTATTGTTTGAGGGTGACAATCTTCAGAAACAAAAACTAAATTACTATCTTTTTTATTTAATCTGTGACTTAAACCCATGGCCTCGGCGGCTGCTGTGCCTTCATCTAATAAAGAAGCATTGGCAATATCCATCCCTGTAAAATCAACAATCATTTGTTGAAAGTTTAATAACATCTCAAGTCTTCCTTGAGCTACCTCAGGCTGATAAGGTGTATAGGAAGTATACCAACCTGGGTTTTCTAGTATATTTCTCAAAATAACATAAGGTGTGTAAGTTCCATAATAACCCATGCCAATAAAATTTGAGTAAACTTGATTTTTTTTTGAAATTGCTCGTAACTTTCTTAACGCCTCGTATTCTGAATTCGAATCACCGATATTAAGTTCACCTTTAAACTTTATTATTTCTGGAACAGTATTGTCAATTAAATCATCTAGTGATTGATAATTTAATTCTTTTAACATTTTTGATTGGTCTTCCTTAGAAGGACCAATATGTCTTTTTAAAAAATCTTTTTCTGAATTTGGTAACATTATGCTGAAGTCTCCTTTGCAAATTTATCATAATCGTCTTTATTCATTAAAGTATCCATTTCTGATGAATCCTTTATTTTCAGTTTAAAAAACCACGCCGAATCCTCTGGATCTTGATTAATCTTTGACGGATCATCTACTATAGCTTGATTAATATCAACTACTTCACCACTCACAGGAGTATATACATCACTAGCAGCTTTAGTTGACTCCACAACACCAGCTGTACCATCTTTCTCTACCCTCGAACCTTTTTCTGGAAGTTCTGCAAAAACTATATCACCTAACATCTCTGTAGCATGTTTAGTAATACCAATTGTTACAACATCTCCATCTAATTTAATCCACTCGTGTTCTTTTGAATAT
The DNA here is from genome assembly GCA_902524865.1 of uncultured Pelagibacteraceae bacterium. Taxonomy (GTDB): domain Bacteria; phylum Pseudomonadota; class Alphaproteobacteria; order Pelagibacterales; family Pelagibacteraceae; genus Pelagibacter. The sequence continues at coordinate 68,170 of CABZEV010000001.1, forward strand.
TTTACTTCACTCATTAAATTACCCCTTTGACATAACTTTTTTTATAAAATGGTAAGCTGCAAATACTTGCAGGATGTTTTTTACCTCTTATTTTTAAAAATACTTTGGTATTTTTTTTTGAAAATTCATTTTCCACATAACCCATTGCAACAGGTCCATTAACACTTGGTCCAAAAGTACCACTTGTGATTTCTCCAATATGAACATCTGATTGATTAAATATCTTTGTTTTTTCTCTAGCAATAATTCTTCCCTCAGGTTTTATTCCAACCCTTATTTTACTGACACCATCATTTAACTGTTTAATAATTATATCAGAGCCTATGAAGTCTCCTTTAGATATTCTTTCTTTTGAAATGGCCCACTTTAAATTTGCTTCCACTGGAGTTTTGTCATTATCAAGATCATGACCATAAAGACATAAACCAGCTTCCAATCTTAGTGTATCTCTCGCTCCAAGACCTATCAATTTAGATCCTTTGTTGATTAATTCTCTAGTTAATTTGACTACATAATCATTTGCAATTGATATCTCAAACCCGTCTTCACCTGTATAACCAGATCGTGTAATATAAATTTGGTGATTCTCAAATGTAAACCAGTTTCCAGACATAAAATTAAGATCTTTTACCCCATTAATAATATTATTAAGAATTTCTGAGGATTTAGGACCCTGAATGGCAATTAGAGATCTATTTTCATCCAAAACCATTTTGTACTTTTCTTTAAGAAGTTCTTTTAAAATTTTAAAGTCATTATCTTTACATGCTGCATTGAGGATTATCAAAAACCCTTCTTTTGTTTTTGTGATAATTAAATCATCATGTATACCAGCATCTTTATCCATTAAGAAGCTGTATTTTGAATGATTTAATTTCAAATTTTTTAAATTTAATGGAAAAATTTTTTCTAAATCTTTAATTAAGTCTTCACCACCATAAATAAATAGCTGACCCATATGAGAAACATCAAAGATACCCGAGTGATTTCTTGTGAATTTGTGCTCTTCTACAATACCTTCCGAGTATTGTATAGGCATTTGATAGCCAGCAAATTCAACAAATTTTGCATTACAATCTTGATGTAATTGGTACAGCGATGTTTTTTTTGTTTCCATATTAACTCTTTGTACCCATCTGTATATTTGCCTGAGAGTTTTGCTCCTTCGGCGAGAATTAAATCTCTTTCCAGAGTTAATATGTAACGGTCCTTTATGCCTGAGAGTTTCCTGGGTGGTTGCTCCTTCGGCGCTACGATAATCTGTAGTCTCTCCCGAGACAAGATATTCTTACATGTAAGGAAAAAAGTCAATTAGAAACAATTTTTTTTTGTTTACTTATAAGCGAATAAAATTGTAGTAAAACTGCAAAAAGTATAATTGAGCCACCAATTAATCCAAATAGAGAGGGTCTTTCACTTACAAAAAGGAATGCCCATATTGGTCCTAAAACAGATTCGGACAACATTATGATTCCTACCATGGCAGACGATGTTGTTCTTGCACCGATAGTTATAAATATAAAACCAAAACCAATTTGAAAAAAACCTGCGAGAAAACCCAAAAAGATATCATGAGGAGAAATCATAATTTTTGTAGAAAGCAAAAAACCAATTAAACACGAACTCACACCAGCGACGAACTGAGCTGGTACCATATCCACAGATGGAAATTTTCTCACAATCATTATTAAAACCGCAAAAGTAATTGGCATCGTAAAAGCTGCCAAGTTTCCAGATAATTCTCCAGGAGATAATGAGTTGCCAACCATTAATAAAACCCCTGTCATCGCCAGACAGATTGAAAACAGAGTAATTAAATTTATTTTTTCCTTAAGGAAAAAATACCCAAATATTGCAAGAAATAATATTTGTAGTGAAATGATAAAATTTGTATTGGCAACAGTAGTATTGTACATAGCAAAAACATATCCACAAAAACCGAAAGACAAAATAATTCCACCTACAAATCCTGGTAAACCAGATTTATAAAATGACTCAATTGTTTTACCTCTATAACTAATAATTAAGAAAGCTAGGACTGTTAAAGAAAAAAATAAAGATCTCCAAAATAGAATTTGCCATAATGTAGCTCCCTCAAAAGATTTTACGATTAATCCACCAAAACTTAAACTTAATGCACCTAAAAAAATTAATAATGGTCCAGGTAAGTTTCTAATAATAGTCATTAAATTTGTGAAATTAAATTTTGCGTCTCCAAGTCATATAGTTTGAATAATGTTTCTGCATCAGCTAATTCGAGTTTTTTAAATTTTATCTTTGAACCTGGAGTTAATTGAACTAACTTGTCATAATCTGCACTGATAACAACTCCTATTTTAGGATAACCTCCAATAGTGCCATGGTCTGAAAGCATAATAATCGGATTTCCATCTGCTGGTACTTGAACAACACCTTTTAATAAACCCTCTGATTTAATATTGGTATCAACAATATTTTCTATTTTTGGTCCCTCTAATCTCATACCCATACGATCTGATAATTTTGATATTACAAATTTTTTCTCAAAAAAAATTTTTTTTCCTTCATCAGAAAAATAGTCAAAATTTGTCCCTTGGATAACTCTGATATTTTCAATTTTTGTATTGATGTAATTTAATCTTTTATCACTTAAATTTTTATTGATCTTTGAAATATAAATCTTTTGCCCATCTTCTATTTTTTTTCCATTATTTGCACCTATGTTTGCTCTTGTATTAATTGAGCAACTTGACCATTGATAATTTACATCGAATTCACCACTTACTGCTAAATATCCATAAACAGATTTATTAGTGCTTATAATATCTAATTCATCACCATTTTCTAAAGTGAAAGATTGATAACAATTTCCTTCAATGATATTGTTTTTTTTTCTTATTATAAATTTTACATCTCCTGCAATTGCAAAATTGATATTCTCACCAGAATACTTTAACAAAGGACCTTGATAGGCAAATTCAATTGTTGGGAAATTTACCTCATTACCAACAAGTTTGTTAGAAATTTGAAAATTTCTATTATCCATTGCTCCACTAAATGGAATACCAATATGATAAAGGTTGCCTCTACCTTGATCTTGAAATGTTGTATTTATTCCAGCTCTTTTTATTTCAAAATAATTTTTATTCATTATTATTGTAATATTGATCTTTGCTAATTTTCTCAAAAGTAACTACATCACCTGGGTTAATTAAATTTGGATTATTCTCTTTAGTGCTATCAAAAATAACTTGTGGTGTATTTCCAATGATATTCCACCCACCAGGACTTTCAAATGTATAAATATTTGCGAATTGTTCTGTCAATCCAACTGAACCTTTAGGCACTTTTACTCTTGGTGTTTCTAAACGTTTTGCCTGCAGCTCATTTTCTAGATCACCTAAAAAGGGCATACCAGCAATAAAACCAGTCATGTAGCAAAAAAATTCCTTACCAAAAAATTTCTCATAAATTTTATCACGGGTTATTTGTAACTTTTTCTCTAATCTTTTTATATCTAATGAAAAATTTTCATCACAACAAACAGGTATCTTAATTTTATTACTTTCTAATGCACCATGATTAGCAACATTTAAATTTTCGATTAACTTTTTGATTGTTTGAAAATTTTTTTTTCGTAGATCGAATGAAATTATTAATTTATTATATGAGGGGGTTAAGTTATTTATCCCGTCAATATTTTCTTTTTGAATAGTTTTAAAATATCGTATTACTTTACTGTTTATTTCTTTGTTTACCTCAGTCCCAAAATCACAATACAAAGCTGCGTCACCAAGATTTGATATATTTTTAATCATGCCATGTTATACTTACAAATTATGAGTATTGAAATTAATATAAATTGTGATTTAGGCGAAAAATCGAAACATCACTCAAATAAGTATGATCCAGATTTATTAGAGATCGTAAATTCAGCTAATGTTGCTTGTGGATATCACGCAGGGGATGAGCAAACCATGAGTCAAGTAGTAAAAATTTCAAAAAAAAATGGAGTGAGTATTGGTGCGCATCCATCTTTCAATGATCCAGAAAATTTTGGTAGAGAGAGAATGAATCTTTCTGAAAGTGAAATAAAAAAACTTATAATTGATCAATATGAAATTCTTCAAAAAATAGCTTCTTCTCATGGAGAAAGTGTATCTCATGTGAAACCTCATGGAGCCCTAAATAATATGGCATGTGAGGATATTGAATTAGCTACAATTTTAGCCAAAACTATTAAGGATATTAATAAAAACATAATATATCTCGTTCCTACCGGCTCAAAAATGCAAGAAGCAGCAAAAAAGTTAGACATGAAATTTGCCTGTGAAATTTTTGCTGATAGAAATTATGAGGATGATGGCAATCTTGTATCAAGAAAGAAGTCTCATGCATTAATAACTAACCCCGAAGAAGCAAAAAAACATGTATTAAAAATGGTACAAACTCAGTCGCTTAATTGTCACAGCGGGAAGCAAATACCTTGTGAAATCGATTCTGTTTGTATACACGGAGACAATCTAAGTTCATTAGCAACAGCTAAGTCGATAAAAGAGAACTTACTTGAAAATGGCTTAGAATTAAAAACTTTAAACAAAATGAAAAAATTTATTTAATATGAAAAAAATTATATTATCTTTATCTATTGCGTTCTTTATCACAACAAATGTTTTTGCAGCTGGTTCATCTTCTAGTGGAAACGATGGTGGATCAAGTGCAACAAAAACAAACTATGACAAAGCGGTAGTGCATATAAAAAGTGCTAAAAAACACGAAAAAAAAGGAAAATTAGAAAAAGCGCAAAAAAGTTATGCAAAAGCGCAAAAGCTTTTAATCAAATCAAATGAAAAAAAACCTGGTAAAGCTGATACTCTTAATTATTTAGGTTTCACAACTAGGAAGTTGGGTGATTTTGAGAATGGTGAGCAATATTATCTTCAAGGTTTAGCTATTGATCCAAAACACAAAGGTATTAACGAATATCTTGGTGAATTGTATGTTGCAACTAACAGACATAATCTTGCAGTTGAAAGGCTTGAAGTTTTAGAGAGTTGTAATTGCGAGGAATATGATCAGTTAAAAGCTGTCATAGCTGGCGAAAAATCAAAATACTAATTTATATTTTTAATCATTTGCTCCGGCATCCATAAAGCTATTTCTGGAAAGATCACTACCAATATAACTGCGAGTACCATTAATAAGAATAATGGGAATGCACTCCTTGCAATATACCCCATATCTTTTTTTGCCATACCTTGAAGTACAAATAAATTGAAACCAACAGGTGGGGTGATTTGTGCCATCTCAACAACGATGACTAAAAAAATACCAAACCAAATCATATCAAAACCAGCTTGTCTAATCATGGGTTCAATAATTGCCATCGTTAAAACCACAGCTGAAATACCATCAAGAAACATTCCTAAAATTATATAAAAGATCATTAAAACAAATATCAAAACATATGGTGATAATTCCATATTTTGGATCCAGAGAGCTAGATTTCTTGGTAACCCAGTGAAACCCATTGCTAAAGATAAAAAAGTCGAACCTGCTAAAATAAACGCGATCATACAAGAAGTTTTAGTTGCTCCAAGTAAAGACGATTTAAAAGTCCTTAATGTCAAACTTTTTTGAAAGTAAGATAATATTAATGCTCCAACAACTCCTAATGAAGCTGCTTCAGTAGCTGTTGCGATTCCTGTATATATCGATCCAATAACAGCTAATATCAAAATTATTACCGGTAAAAGTTGTTTTGATCTTTTTATTTTTTCCAAAAATGAGTACTCCTCAATAATTTTTGGCATAGATTTTTTATTAATTAACGACCAAATAATTACGTAAGACATGAATATTAGTGCAATCATTATCCCAGGAATAATCCCGGCGATAAATAATTTTGCTATAGACTCTTGGACTGCAACTCCATAAATAATTAATATAATTGATGGTGGTATCAGCAAACCCAATGTTCCTGAACCCGCTAAACTACCCAGTAGGATTTTTTCTGGATAATTTCTTTTTCTTAATTCGGGAATAGACATCTTTCCTACTGTTGCAACAGTTGCCGCTGAGGAACCCGAAATAGCTGCAAATAATGCGCATCCTACAACATTAACATGGATTAAACCTCCCGGTAATTTTTGCATCCAAGGAGATAATCCTTTGAATAAATTCTCAGAAAGCTTTGTCCTAAATAAAATCTCACCCATCCAGACGAATAGTGGTAATGCTGTTAGTGTCCATGAAGATGATGTACCCCATATTGTTGTAGCCATTGCATCACCAACTGGTCTTGAGGTGAATAACATCATACCAATAGCTGATACACCAATCATACTTAAAGCAACCCAAATTCCAGATCCTAAAAAAAATAGTAAAACACTAATAAAGAAAATTGTTAAAAGTATTTCAGTCATTTAATGCTTTTTGATGGTTAAAATAAATTGATGAAAAACACTTATAAAAAAAATTGTTGATCCTATAGCTAGGCTTGTTTGAGGAATCCAAATCAAAATTTCATCTGCTCCCTCACTTCGCTCTTGAAATTTATAAGAAATAATTAACATTTTTATAAAGTAAAAAGCTAGGTATCCTGAAAAAAAGCTTGCCATACTTAAACACCAAGTTTCAATAAATCTTTTCTTTGCGCCTGATAATTTTTCTAAAAAAAGTGTAATCCGGATATGTCCACCTTCTACAAATGTGTACGCTAATGCAAAAAAAGATGCAGCAGCCATACAATAACCTGAATACTCAGCTAGACCTCTTATATAAAAACCAAATATTCTTGATGAAACACCAATAAGGATAAAAACTGCTACCAAAATTAAGAAAAAAGCAGCAATATAACCTGAAAATTTATAGAGTTTATTTAAATTTCTATCTAGTGATTTAAACATAACAATTTAAGGCCACCCAAATTTTAAGTGGCCTTAATTTTAAAGAGTTGAATTATTTATAACTTGATAAAACAGTAGCTCCTCTTGAGCCAGCTTTTTGAGACCATTCCTTAGCCATAGTCTCTCCAACTTTTTCAAAATGAGTTTGTAATGGTGCATTAACTTCGCCAACTACCATACCAGCATCAGCTAAAGCTTTTTTATCACCAACATTTCCTTGTTTTGATAATTGCCAGCCTTTTCTTTCAGCTAAAGCTGCTTGTTTCATAACTAGATCTTTAGTAGCTTGATCTAATTTATTCCAAGCATCTTTGTTAACAATTATCATGTTCTTTGGAAACCAAGCTGCAATATCATAAAAATATTTCACACCATTCTCCCAAATTTTGGAGTTTTTACCTGTAGTAGGTGATGTGATCATACTTTCAACTGCGCCTGTGGAAAATGCCTGACTAATTTCAGCAGCCTCTATTTTTGTAGGAGCCATTCCTGTTAGTTCGGCAATTCTAATGGTAGCAGAATTATAAGCTCTAAATTTAAGACCTTTTAAATCCTCAACAGAATTAATTTCCTTTTTACTATACAAGCCTTGAGCTGGCCATGGTACAGCATAAAGAAATACTAAGCCTTTCTCATCTAATCCTTTAACGATTTCGTCTTTTGACGCTTTATACAATTTCATTGCATCAGAATAAGACGTTGCTAAGAATGGTTGCGAGTCTACTTCTAAAAGTGGATCCTCTTTTCCTAAAGCTGACATAAATCTCTCACCAATTTGTGCTTGACCTGTTCTTACTGCTCTAAAAATTTCTCCACCTTTAAACAACGAACCACCAGGGTGCGTTACAATTGTTAACTTGCCACCACTTTTTTCAGTAACATTTTTTGCGAATTCAGCTGCGTTTGCAGAATGAAAGTTCCCCGCTCCATAAGCTAGAGCCATGTCCCATTTCTCTGCAATCGCAAGATTAATTGTCAAAATTAATGAAACTAAAATAGTTAATAAATATTTTAAGAATTTCATTTGTCCTCCATTTTTATTAAGACTATTTCATTATGTATTAAAATAATTATCAATAAAAAAATAATACTACTTTTAATTGAATTATTTTAAATATTTTATACTATGCTTTTACTTTGTTAGAAGAAGCACTCATATTAGTTCAGATTATTTTTATTGATATAATCTTGGCAGCAGATAATGCAATCATTATTGGTTTGATTGCAGCGAACTTTGCACCAAAACATAGAAGACAAATTATTTTATGGGGAGTGGCTGGTGCATTAATATTTAAAGTTATTTTTGCGTTATTTGCTACTTATTTATTCAAATTTTATTTTATCAAAATTTTAGGTGGTTTACTTTTAATATGGATCGTTAATGATTTGAGAAAAGATCTTTTTGAAATAAAGAAAGTAAAATCACCAACAAAAAAATCTAAAGAACCATCTTATATTCAAAGTGTTTATAAAGTTTTATTTGCTGATATTACGATCAGTTTTGACAATGTGATAGGTGTGGTTGGAGCTGCCAAAGGTAATTTTGGCTTCATGATATTTGGACTTGTATTATCAGTAATTCTAACAGGAGCAATGGCGACATATCTTGCAAGTTATATTCAAAAACATTTATGGATTGCCTACGTTGGTTTAGGTTTTATCCTTTTAGTAGCAATTCAATTGGTAATTGGAGGTTTAGTAGACTTAGAAATTTTATCGATCAACGAACAATTTAAGAAATATTTTTAATACGAGTGTTTTTTAGTTGGATATTTCCTAGATCTTACCTCTGAGGCATATTTTCTTAGTCCGGCATTGATATATTTTTTTACATTTAGAAATTGTTTAACAAATTTTATTTTTGTTTGATTTAAACCAATTAAATCATCCGTAACAAGTACCTGACCATCGCAATGAACAGATGAGCCAATTCCAATTGTTGGGATATTCAAATTTTTTGTAATTTGTTTAGCTATTGGAGTTTTTATACATTCAAGGACAATTGCAAAAACTCCATTTTTTTGAAGTAATAAGGCATCATTAATTAATTGATTGATCTCTTTTGTGGTCTTTCCTTTAGATTTAAATTTGCCTTTAGTTGATTGAGGTAATAATCCAAGATGGCCCATCACAGGAATCTTGTTTTTGTTTAATAGTTTAATTTGACGGATCATTTTTTTTCCACCCTCCAACTTCACTGCATCACATTTAGTTTCCTTAATTATTTTTTTAGCATTCTTTAAAGCAGCGTTTGTTGTTGAATAGGTATTAAATGGCATATCAACAACCATCAAACTTTTTTTTACTCCCAGTCTTACACTCTTAGAATGATTGATCATTTCTGTTATAGTAACTTTTCTAGTAGTTGAATAATTGTACAATACTGAACCTAGCGAGTCTCCCACTAGCACAATATCAACATATTTGTCTACCTCTTCTGCAATATTTTTTGAATACGCAGTAAGACAAACAATTTTAGATTTATTTTTTTTATTTATAATTTTTTTTATTTTTTTCATTCAAGCTCAATGGTGCTCGGCGGTTTAGATGTAACATCATAAACTACTCTATTTACTCCTCTTATGCTATTTACAATTTTATTTGAAATCATTTGAATAAATGATTTTTTGAAGTCATAAAAATCAGCTGTCATTCCGTCCTCAGATGTAATAGCTCTTAATAAACACAAATATTCATAAGTTCTATTATCACCCATTACACCAACTGTTTTGACTGGAAGCAGTGCCGCATACGCTTGCCAAATCTTATTATATAAATTGTGATCTCTTAAAGCTTGAATAAAATAATTGTCAGCTTCTTTTAAAATTTTGATTTTTTCTCTAGTGATAATGCCAGGCATTCTGATCGCCAGTCCAGGTCCTGGAAAGGGGTGTCTTGATATAACTTTTTTACTAAGTTTTAATTCTAATCCTAATTTTCTAACCTCATCTTTAAATAAAAATTTCAGTGGTTCTACTAGTTTAAGTTTCATTTTCTTTGGTAAACCACCTACATTGTGATGAGATTTGATCTTTGAAGTTTGGCTTCCAGTAACTGACTTACTTTCAATAAGATCTGGATAGAGCGTTCCTTGTGCTAAAAATTTTACATTTTTTATTCTTTTGGCGTATCTTTCAAAAATTTTGATAAATAAATTTCCAATTATTTTTCTTTTTTTCTCTGGATCAGAAACATTGTCGAGCTTTCTCAAAAATTCTTTCTCTGCATTCACATAAATCAGATTTATTTTCAATTTTTTTTTAAAAGTTTTAATTACTTGTATTTCCTCATTTTTTCTAAGAAGACCTGTATTAACGAAGATACAAAATAATTTTTTACCAATTGCTTTATTCAATAACTGGGCGACAACACTACTATCAACTCCACCTGATAATGCACATATTACTTTATTTTTTCCAACTAAATTTTGAACATCTTTTATCAATTTAATCTTTTGATCTTTTGATGACCAATTTCTTTGAATTTTACATATCAAGAATATAAAATTACTTATTAATTTTTTTCCATTTTCTGTATGGGTAACTTCGGGGTGAAACTGAACACCATAAAAATTTTTTTTTTTATTTTCGATAATAGCAAATTTCGAGTTTTGACTTGAGGCAATAACGTTAAAATTTTTGGGAAGTTTCGAAACTTGATCAGCATGACTCATCCAAACTTTATTAATATTTTTTTTATTAAAGAAGTTTTTTGTCAAAATACTTTCCCTCTTTTTGCGAATATTCGCTAATCCAAACTCTCTATATTTTGATTGTTTAACTCTGCCACCATTAAGTTTTGATAAAATTTGATGACCAAAACAAATACCTAAGACTGGTATTTGATTTTCGATAATCCTTTTATCAAAAGAATATTTATTAATTTGATAAACATTTAACGGTCCACCTGATAATATTATTCCTTTGATTGAATTATCAATATTTTTATTTTTAACTTTTTTATGACTTATAATTTCGGAATAAACTCCTGACTCTCTTATTCGCCTGGCTATTAACTGAGTAAATTGTGAACCAAAATCTATTATTAAGATTTTGTTCAAATTCTTATCAAGACTCATTTTTTTTGGGCTCTATATTTGCAAGGGTGTCTAAAATTTCTTTATTTTCATTACAGAGTTTTTTGCAAACCTTAGAAAAAGTATTAGATAAATCTTTTACTTTTGAATAATTAGATCTCTCTAAAGCTATTTTCATAGACATTAATATTGCTTCCTCGTTATTAGGTTCAATTAATAATGTTGCTTCCAAATTTTTTTCTTCTTTATCTTGATCTTCTTGAATGTTGTAAATTTTTGCTAAATAAAGATAAGAATTTGAGTCTTTAGGATTAAATACTATTCCTCTTTCAAACATAAACCTAGCATCTTCATATTTTTTATCTTTGAAAAATTTTAAACCTTTATTAAAAAAATTTTCATCCGCTATAGCAATACTCATGCTATTGATTATTAAGTATAATAAAGAAAATAATTTAAATATTTTTGTCATCAGTATTTACTATCATTTTTAATGATATCGACATTATGAACCATACTTTCATAAAATCCAGCTTTTGTAATTTTAACAAATTGCGGTTGATATCTTAAATATTTTATCTGTTTGGAACCAAGATAACCCATAGATGATCTTAATCCACCAACTAATTTAAAAATAACTTTATCAACTTTACCTTTGTATTTTGCTAATCCCTCTACTCCCTCGGGTACATACTTTGATCTGTCTTTTTGTTTTTTTTGGAAATATCTATCAGCTGAGCCTTTGTTCATCGCTCCTACCGAGCCCATGCCTCTAAAACTTTTAAATAGTTTGCCATTTTTTTTTATGAGTTTACCTGGCGTTTCATCACTTCCTGCAAACAACGAACCTATCATGACTGCATCAGCGCCAGCAGCAAAAGCTTTAGCGAGGTCACCTGAATATTTTATCCCCCCATCAGAAATAATTTTTACATTTTTATTCTTTATACTGTTTCTCACATTTAATATTGCACTTAATTGAGGAACTCCAATACCCGCAACCAACCTAGTTGTGCAGATAGAACCGGGACCAATTCCAACCTTAATTATATCAACGCCTAATTTAAGTAAAAATTTAGCTGCATCTGGTGTTGCTATATTTCCAGCACATAGAGCTGTTTTTTTATTTTTAATTTTTTTGATAAATCTAATTATTTCAGAAACTTTTTTGGTATGTCCGTGAGCAGTGTCCACAACAATCATATCCAATTTTTCTTTTAATAGTGCTTCAGCTCTTTTGAACTCGTTGGGTCCTGCTCCCACAGCTGCACCTACTAGTAATTTTTGTTTTTTTACTTTCCTAACTTCAAGAACTTGTTTTTTGATATCTAAATTTCTGTGGATTATTCCTAGTCCTCCAGATTTTGCAATAGCAATAGCCATTTTGCTTTCAGTTACTGTATCCATTGCTGAAGATAAAAGTGGAATTTTAAGTTTTAATGAGTCTGTTAATTTTATACTCGTATCAACCTCTGAGGGTAGTATTTCAGAGTACTTAGGGACTAGAGTAACGTCGTCAAAGGTAAGTGCTTCTTTTATAGGAACCATAATCTTTTATATATGATTCCTTTTAAATTAAAAGTATCTATCTAAGATTTTTACAAATAATAAAACTCTCTTTAGAGTCTTTGCGACTCGACTTAGGTTTAAAAACCTTTACTTCTTTAAAAATTTTTTTTCCTAGTGCGACAATTTCATTAAAAGATCTGCCCATAAATATTTTAGCAATAAAAATACCCTTTTCAGATATTACATCTTTTGAAAATACCATCGCCTCTTTACATAACTCTCCAGTTTGGATTGCATCAACATCTTTTATCCCAGTCGTATTTACTGCCATATCAGACATAACAACATCAATTGGACTATTAAGATTTTTTTTTATTTTCTCTTGAATGTTGAGTTCTGTGAAATCACCCTCAATTTGAATAGTGTTTTTAATTTTTTCCATTTTTTTTAAATCTATCGAGATAATTGTTCCATTTTTTACAACCTTAGAGGCATATTGAGACCAACTTCCTGGTGCAGCACCAATATCTATTACAGAAATTCCACCCTTAAAAACTTTAAACTTTTCGTCAATTTCAATTAATTTATATGCAGATCTAGCTCTATAACCATCCACTTTGGATTGACGAACATAAGTATCTCTTCTTTGTTTATTAATCCAATTTTTTGAAATTTTATTTTTTTTCAACTAAATATCAAATCTTAAACTTTTATTAATCTTTTTATTATCTAAAGTTTCTAATTCTATCTTTATACTTTTGTCTACCCGCATATCTTTACCATCTTTCCATATTCCAGCTGCAAGATGCATTATACCTATTTTGTAATTGGGAAGATAAGGTTCTACAAATGTTTTTTGATTTTCATCATATTTCGGTAAAAGATTGCTAGTGATCCAATTACAGTTTAAAGGTAAAAATTCTGTTTCAAGATCATCAATATAAACTGACATATTAATTGCTAGTCCTTCAGAACCAAAAATATTCCCAGCCTTTAGTGTTTCTGATAAATTATTTTGCCACAAGCTCCACCCTTTTGAGTTTTTTTCCAAAGAAAACACGCCAATATTAATATGTGGAGCAAAAGCAAGTTTTCTAGCTTTGTCAGTACCAATTTTTGATTTTATTGCATGTTTAAAATTCTGAGATTTGATTATCGCTAATTTTCCAAATAACCAATTTACTTTTGAGGTGATTTTGTAACCAGGTCCTATTGTTTGTGTAATACCCAACTTACCATTGTCGCAAGCTTGAAAATAAAGCTCAACAGAACTCCAATCATTTACCCAAGCATCACAATCAATCCACAAATATTTTTCATAGTTTGGAAAATATTTAGGTAAAAATGCTCTTGATACTTGGCTTTTAAGCCATTCTTTTTCTTTAATTTTAGATTGAGGAACTTCAATATCCCACTCTGCAGATTTAATTTCATCTACTTTAGTAGATAATTTTTCTTTTTGATCTTTGTTTAAGCCTGCATCTAAAATACAGATCGCAACATTCTCACTTTCTTTGAATCTTTTTATAGAATTAATTAATTCCTCTAATAAAGGAAAATAGTTAGCATCAGCAAGAGAAACTATTGTGTTTTTTTTCATTAAAGTATGTCTTCAAGATCATCATCCTCTTGAATTTTGTCATTTTCATGTTGTTTTTTTAATTTTTGAAAATGAAAAAAGCTAATTGGTAATAAAAGCACATAAACTAAAGAACTTATTGCAATCACATTAAATGTATAAACTAACAATAGTCCAAAAAATAGAACTATGCCAAATAATAAAAATATTGTTGTCTTTCTTGGTATGACAATTTTTTTAAATGAATAACTTGGAAATTTACTAATGAGAAGCAATGATGTTGCCACAAAAAATACTGGAACAATGATATTAAAATTTAGTTGAATATAATCAAAACCACTAAGGCTTATTATTAGTGGAGTTAACAATAATATTGCCCCAGCTGGAGATGGCACTCCTTCAAAAAAATTATCTTTCCAGGAAGGCTCTTGATTAGAATTAACATTAAATCTTGCTAATCTTAAAGCAACACAAATTACATAAACTAAACATAATAACCATCCAAATCGACCTAAGGTATTTAATTTCCAGAAATACATAATGAATGCTGGAGCAACCCCAAAACTTATCACATCCGTCAAAGAGTCTAATTCTTTTCCAACTTTTGAGGTTCCTTTTATAAGTCTTGCTATTCTTCCATCTAAGCCATCAATCAAAGCAGCAAAAATTATTGCAATAATTGCTATTTCAAATCTTCCATCTAAAGCAAATCTAATTGAAGTTAACCCAATACATACACCCATCAGGGTTAACATATTTGGTAAAATCATTCTTGCGCTTTTTTTATCTGCTACAATTTTAAGATTTGGTTTTTTTTGTTCCATATTATTTTTTTGCAAGCAGTGTCTCACCTGAAATAGCTTTTTGACCAACTTTTACAAGTGGCTCATAATTTTCATAATATATATCGGATCTACTACCAAATCGTATCATGCCAATACGATCTCCTTGTTTCAATTCTTGATCTTTATTAGACTCACAAACTATTCTTCGTGCAACCAGTCCGGCTATTTGAACAACTATAATGTCATTGTTATGAGGGTCTTTAATTTTAAAGTAGTTTCTTTCATTATCTTCACTTGCTTTATCAAATGAAGCATTTACAAACTTGCCCGGCTTATATAAAATTTCTTCAATCTTCCCTGCACATGGAGTTCTGTTTACATGACAATCAAAGACATTCATGAAAACACTAATTTTTTTAAATTTTTTATTCTCTAGACCAAGTTCTTTAGGACCATCAACTTCTTCAACTTTAATCACCTCGCCATCTGCTGGACTAACAAGATAATTATCATCATCTATAATAACTCTCTCTGGATCTCTAAAAAAATAATAAACCCAAATAGTTAAAACCAAACCAATAAGACCTAAGAAATCACTAAAAATATAAAATACTATCGTGATTAGTCCGGCAACAACTAAAAATTTATAACCCTCTGCGTGAATTTTTGGAAATATTTTACTGAACATATTCTTCTATTTGATAATTTGCCATTAATATGTATATAAAATCGCAAAATTCAATTATTAAGATAAAAATATAAGTGAGCAAAATTAGCGTTAAAAACCCGATAGTAGAGTTGGATGGCGATGAAATGACCAGAATAATTTGGGAATTTATCAAGAAAAAATTGATCCTTCCCTATTTAGATCTTGGCATCAAATATTATGATTTAGGAATGAAGAGTAGAGATGACTCTGATGATCAAATCACTATCGACTCTGCTAATGCAATTAAAAAAATTGGTGTCGGTATCAAATGTGCAACCATAACTCCAGATGAAGCACGAGTTGAAGAATTCAAATTGAAGAAAATGTGGAGATCTCCAAACGGAACTATCAGAAATATCATTGGAGGAACTGTATTTAGAGAACCCATAATTTGTTCTAATATTCCAAAACTTGTACCATCATGGTCCGACCCAGTAGTGATCGGGAGACATGCATTTGGCGATCAGTATAGAGCAACAGATTTCAAAGTACCTGGTAAAGGTAAGATGGAGGTAAAATGGACCTCTGAGGATGGTAAAGATGAAATTAAATATGAAGTATTTAATTTTACTGGTCCAGGAGTTGCACTCTCAATGTATAATTTAGATAAATCAATCGAGGATTTCGCAAGATCCTGTTTTAATTATGGATTAATTAAGAATTGGCCAGTTTACTTATCAACTAAAAATACAATTCTAAAAAAATACGATGGAAGATTTAAAGATATATTTGAAGAAGTCTATAATAAAGAATTCAAGAAAAAATTTGAGGATGCAAAAATTACTTATGAACACAGGTTAATTGATGACATGGTAGCGTGTGCAATGAAATGGAGTGGCAAGTATATATGGGCATGTAAAAATTATGATGGTGATGTTCAATCAGATACCATGGCTCAAGGATATGGTTCACTTGGTTTAATGACAAGTACACTTCTTACACCTGATGGAAAAATAATGGAGGCAGAAGCAGCTCACGGAACAGTAACTAGACATTACAGAATGCACCAACAAGGTAAAGAAACATCAACCAATCCAATTGCCTCAATTTTTGCATGGACAAGAGGATTAGCTCACCGAGGAAAACTTGATAGCAATGATGAACTAATTAAATTTGCGAGCACAATTGAAAAAGTTTGTATTGGAAGTGTTGAAAATGGCTCCATGACAAAAGATCTTGCAATATTGGTTGGACCTTCAAGTAAATATCTAACAACTAATCAATTTCTGGATGTAATTGATAACGATCTTCAACAGAAGCTAAATTAAAGCTTTTAATTTTTCAAAAGCCTCATCAATTTTGTTTTTATCCTGTCCCCCTGCTTGGGCAAAATCTTTTCGGCCTCCACCACCTTTACCACCGATAATTTCTGAACCTAATTTTGCAAATTTTACGGCATCATATTTATCAACTAGCTTTTCAGTAATACCAACTCCTAAACCAACTTTATCTTCACTGCTTGCAAAGACAATTACAATTCCATCACCAAGTTCTTTTTTTCCACTATCAACTAATTTTCTCAAATCTTTAGGAGGTAAATCTTGAACTTTTTGAAATCGAACTTTTATATCCTTTATTTTTTTATCATTAATAATATTTTTTGTTTTATCTTGAAGAACTGAGTTAACATTTAATTGTTCAAGTTGTTTCGAAAGATTTTTTATAATTTCTTTTAAATCTTTATTATCAACTTTTGGTTTACCTCCAAGTTTGATTATTTGTGATGACAAATCTTTGATAGTCTCCTCATCTTTTTGTACAGATAAAGTTGATAGCTTTTCTTTATTCTGAATAAAATCCTCAAGTTGTTTATCTCTTAAAGCTTCAACTCTTCTTACTCCTGCAGCAATAGATGATTGACTGACTGTTTTAAATTTTCCAATATCTCTAGTGTTTTTTACATGTGTTCCACCGCATAATTCCGTTGAAAAATTAGAATCTTTTTCCTTACCCATTGAAACGACACGAACTTCTTCACCATATTTTTCACCAAAAAAAGCTAGCGCTCCCTTTTCTATTGCAGCTTTTGGCGTCATAATTCTTGTGGTCACCTCAGATTCGTTTTTAACGAATTCATTAACTAATTTATCTATTGTCTCTAACTCTTCATTAGTAATTGGTTTCATATGACTAAAGTCAAACCTCAAACGATCTGGTGCAACTAATGATCCTTTTTGCATCACGTGCTTACCTAAAGTTCTTCTCAAAGACTCATGAAGTAGGTGAGTTGCAGAATGATAAGCTTTTAAATTGTTTCTTCTTTCAACATCAATTTTCATCTCAACTACATTATTAATTTTAATTTCTCCAGTTTTAACTGACCCATAATGAACAAATAAATCCCCAAGTTTTTTTTGTGTATCCTCAACTTCAAAAACTGAATTTCCAGAGATAATTGTTCCTTTATCTCCAAGTTGTCCTCCTGACTCACCATAAAAAGGAGTTTGATTAGTTATAATCATTCCTTCTTCTCCAGTGGCTAATGATTTTGATACCTGATTGTTTTTAATTAAATTTAACACTACTCCCTCAGATTGATTAGTTTCGTAACCCAAAAATTCTGTAGGACCAGTTTTATCTTTAATTGAAAACCAAATTGCTTCTTCTGAGCTGTCCCCAGATCCTTTCCAATTTTTTTTTGCAAGTTCTTTACTTTTTTTCATCAACAAATCAAATTTTTCATGATCAACTTTTAATGATTTATTTTTTAAAATATCTTCAGTGAGATCTAACGGAAAACCATAAGTGTCATATAATTTAAATGCTACTTCACCTGATAAAATCTTATCAATTTTTGAAATTTCATCATTCAGAATTTTAATTCCTCGGTCAAGTAAAACTAAAAATTTTTCCTCTTCCATTTTTAATGTTTCTCTTATTAAAGACTCAGATCGTTCAAGTTCTGGATAATTTCCAGACATTTCATTTTTTAAAGACTCAAAAATTTTATAAAAAATAGGTTCTTTCGATCCTAATAAATGAGAATGTCTCATACCTCTTCTCATAATTCTCCTTAAGACATATCCACGACCCTCATTGGATGGCAGAACACCTTCAGCTAAAAGAAATGAACTTGCTCTTAAGTGATCAGCAATTACTCTAAAACTTGATATGTTATTATCAGCTTGTTTAACTTTAGTTACATCTGATATCGAACTTATTAATTTCTTAAAATGATCAGTTTGATAATTGTCGTGTGTACCTTGTAAAAGAGCAGCTATTCTCTCCAATCCCATTCCTGTATCTACAGATGGTTTGGGTAAATCTATTCTTTTATCTTTTGAAACTTGTTCATATTGCATAAATACCAAGTTCCAAATTTCAATAAAACGATCTCCATCTTGATCCTTTGTTCCAGGTAAACCACCTTTTAAATGATCACCATGATCGTAGAATATTTCTGAGCAAGGTCCACAAGGACCTGTTTCACCCATTGACCAGAAATTATCTGACGTCGAAATTCTGATAATTCTATCATCGCTAAAACCCGCTATTTTCCTCCAGAAATTGAAAGCTTCGTCATCTTCATGAAAAACTGTTACGTAAAGTCTATTTTTATCTAAACCAAAATCTTTAGTGATTAAATTCCATGCAAGTTCAATTCCTCTTTCTTTGAAATAGTCCCCGAAAGAAAAGTTTCCCAACATTTCAAAGAAAGTATGATGTCTTGGAGTGTAACCAACATTTTCTAAATCATTATGTTTACCTCCTGCTCTGACGCATTTTTGAGAAGTAGTTGCTCTTTGATAATCTCTTTTTTCTAAACCAGTAAATACATTCTTAAATTGAACCATTCCAGAATTGGCAAACATTAATGTGGGATCATTATTTGGAACTAAATTACTAGACTCAACAATCTTATGATCATTCTTTTCAAAATATTTTAAGAATGTACTTCTTATTTCATTTAATGATTTCTGAGCCATATTTTTAAAATACAGCTTTTTAATTTTATGTCTAGATAACAGTAAGGGGAAAAAAGGCGCTTAAATTAGGCGTGTATTTTTAACATACATAACACTTGCTCAAACCAGTTAAGTAGACAATTTAAAATTAAGAAAAGATTAATCAGATAAATCAAATAGCTAATTCCATCACCTAGACAGCTGATTAGAGGCTTGATATAATCTTATTTATGAAAAAAATCCATGACGATTTTTTAAAACCACCTCAACAGCAATTAAATAATCTAATAAAGCACTATCAAGCTGGACGCTATGTTGATGCTGAAAAATTATCATTATCTATCACTCAAGAATTTCCTAAACATCAATTTGCTTGGAAAGTGCTTGCCGTTTTGCTCAAACGAAATGGGAGGATAAATGAATCTTTAATTGTCAGTAAAAAATCTGTGCAGTTAGACCCACAGGATGCCGAAGCACACAATAATTTAGGTGTCCTACTGCAAGAACAGGGAAAATTATACGAAGCTGAAAAAAGTCATAGAAAAGCGATTGAGCTAAAACCAGACTATGCCGAAGCTCAAAACAATTTGGGTAACACGCTGAAACAGCAGGACAAATTAGATGGGGCCGAAAAATGTTATAAAAAAGTGATAACATTAAAACCTGACTATGCTAAAGCCCACAACAATTTGGGTATACTACTAAAAGAACAAGGCAGAATAAAAGAGGCTGAAGCAAGCTATGCACAAGCGATAAAACTAAAACCAGACTATGCCGAAGCCCACTACAATTTAGGTGTTCTACTGCAAGAAGAAGAAAGATTGGACGAGGCTGAGACAAGCTATAATCATGCACTAGCGCTTAAGCCTGATTTTACTGATGCATTGCAGAACAGATGGATGATATTATTTAGCCAAAAACGATACGAAATTGCACTAAAAGATGCCGACTTAATTACTTCCAAAGGTAATAGAGCATTTGACTTAATAACTCTGTATGCTTTGGGACGAACAGATGAGATTTATAAAAGAATTAAAACCCAATCTAATATTGATAGTGAAAATTTAGATATTGCTGCTTTTGCTGCATTTGTTGCTGAGTCAGAGAAAAAACCTACCGCATACAATTTTTGTCCTAATCCGATGGACTTTATACATATTTCTAATATCTCCTCTCACATTGAAAATTCTTCTGAGTTTATAACAGAAGTAATAGGTGAGCTAAATAATATAAAAACTATTTGGGAACCACATGGAAGAACTACTCGTAAAGGATTTGTAACGGATAAAAAATTTAATTTATTTCAGAATTGTTCGATAAAATTAGCAAAACTTAAAGGGATTATTTGTGATGAAATAAATGCTTATTATTTAAAATTTCAAAAAGAGACGTGCTCTTTTATTAAAAAATGGCCATCTGAAATTTTTCTTAATGGATGGCATGTCGTTTTAAAAAAACAAGGATACAATACTGCACATATTCATCCAACTGGGTGGTTAAGTGGGGTAATTTATTTAAAAGTGGTTCCAGCTCTCGAAAAAAATGAAGGTGCGATTGAATTCAGTTTGAATGGCCAATATTATCAACACAAAAAATCTCCTTACTTTATATTTCAACCTGAAGTGGGAGATATAGTTTTTTTCCCTTCATCGCTCTTTCATAGAACTATTCCATTTACGACAGATACAGATAGAATTATTGTATCATTTGACTTAATACCAGATACACCCAAACACTAAATTTTGAGACTTAATTAAAAGAAAAAAATTCAAAACTCATAAGCGAAATTATATCTACAAAACTGAAAAAATAAGTTAGCATTTAACTCTTTTTTTAACTTATCTTGATTGTACGATTTTATGATCACTCTTTTCAAAATATTTTAAGAATTTATTTATTATTTTATTTAATGATCTATTCACCATACTTTAAAATACAGCTTTTTTATTCTATGTCTAGTTAGGGATAAAGGGGGAAAGGCGCTTATAACAAGCGCCTTTTATAATTTAAAGATGACCTTTAATTTTAGTTCTTTTTAGAAGGAGTAGCTTCTTTTGCAGCCTCTTCTTTTTCAGCTACTTTCTTCTCTTTTTCAATTTTTTCAGGACTCAATGGATTTCCTTCAATTTTCTTTGAAATCACACCTGCTTTTTCTCTAATCGCCATTTCTATTTCTGCAGCAACTTTAGGATTTTGAGCAAGATAAGTTTTTGCATTTTCTCTACCTTGACCTATCTTTTCACCCTTATAAGCATACCATGCTCCTGATTTTTCAATAATGTCAGCTTTAGCACCTAGGTCAACTAACTCACCCATTTTACTAATTCCTCTGCCATACATTAAGTCAAACTCAACAACTTTAAATGGTGGTGCAACTTTATTCTTAACTACTTTTACTCTTGTAGTATTGCCGATAATTTCATCTTTATCTTTGATAGCACCAATTCTTCTAATATCCATTCTTACAGATGAATAAAACTTGAGTGCATTTCCACCTGATGTTGTTTCTGGACTTCCAAACATAACTCCAATTTTCATTCTAATTTGGTTAATGAAAATCATCATTGTGTTTGTATTTGAAATTGAACCAGTTAATTTTCTTAAAGCCTGACTCATTAATCTTGATTGAAGACCAACATGATGATCACCCATCTCACCTTCAATTTCAGCTTTTGGAGTTAAAGCTGCAACAGAGTCAATTACGATAACTGAAATAGAGCCCGATTTTACTAGCGTATCAGCGATTTCTAAAGCTTGCTCACCTGCATCTGGTTGAGAAATTAAAAGCTCTTCAGTATTTACTCCTAATTTTTTTGCATATACTGGATCTAAAGCATGCTCTGCATCAACGAATGCACAAATTCCACCCGCCTTTTGAGCTTCAGCAACTACTTGTAATGCTAATGTTGTTTTTCCAGAACTCTCTGGTCCATAAACCTCAATAATTCTTCCTTTAGGTAAACCACCTATTCCTAAAGCTAAATCTAAACTTAAAGAACCTGTAGATATCGACTCGATATCCATTGCTCTTTTTTCGCCCAGCTTCATAACTGAACCTTTTCCAAAATTGTCAGTTATCTGGCTAATCGCAGCATCTAATGCTTTGTTTTTTTCTTTAATATCCAATTCTTGATCTTTCGTAGATTTAACTACTTTTAAGTTATTTTTTGTCATTTTTTGCCTCTTTTCTTGCTTTTTTTAACATTCGAATCATATAATAAATGTACACATTTTGTTCTCATTGGCAAGATATTTTATTTTTCCTCAAAAAACCCCATAATTATCTTATTTTCAGGTAATCGCTGTTTAGCAATCCCAAGGACTTTAACAAATTAAACTGGGATAAAATGTAATTTCTCTCAAAATCTGCCAAAGAAATTTGAGCATTCAAAAGTAATGAGTTGGATTGAATGACCTCTAAAGTTGTTCTTCCTGCCCCACTATTATATTCGGCCGTAATTCCTTCATTAGCAATTTCAGCAGCTTTAACTTGAGATTGAACAGAATTAAGTAAACTTCTATTAGATTGATAATTGGACCATGCGCTAGCTACATCAGTTTGATTTTGTTTTACAGCACTATCTAAAATCAATCTTTTTCTATTTTCTAAACTTTGATTTTTTTTATATTTAGCAATATTTTTCCCCCCTGAAAAAAAAGGCCACGAAACAGTTGCTGTAACTGTATCTCTTTCTCTCTCATCATATGTTGTATTTAAATCTTCAGTATATGATCTTTCAAAAGATAATTTCGCGGTAGGTGCTAAATCAGATTTAGCTATTGATTTATCTTTAATAGATTGTTCATACTCTAACTTTGCAATTATTAAATCAGGATTATTTTTCTTTGAAAGTTCAATTGCTGAATTAAGATCTCCTGGAAGTTCATAATTAATAATTGAACTTTTATCCAATGATTGCACATCATTAATGCTGCCTATAATATTTTCATAATTTAATTTACTGGTTAATAAATCATTTTGTGCTTTAATAAATTGTGCCTCAGCGCCTGCTAAAGATGATTCTGATTGAGAAACATCTGATAAAGAAATTTGACCTCTACTAAGTCTAATTCTATCGGTTTCAACTTGTCTACTTAAAAGATCAACGTTTGACCTATTAATTTCTAATTTTTCATTTGCCGAAATTAGCCCAGTATAAGCCTCCGTAGTTTTATAAAGAATATCTTGTTCTTTTTTTAATAATTTCACTTTTGCAAGATCAATACCTATCTTATTTTTTGCAAGATCTGCGCCTCTTCCAAAATCTATCAAAGTTTGAGTAATTGAAACTGATCTTGTTGAAGGGTCCACATCACTAATTGTAGCATCTCCCCCACCTTGATTAGTAAGTTTGTTGGTATCTTCCTGACTTTTAGTTCCCTCGAGATTAATCGTTGGTAAATAAGATCCTCTTGCAATATTTAAATCCTGTTCAGAAACATTAATATTTTCTCTTTCGGCGTTAAGCTCTGAATTATTTTTATAGGCTTTTGATAACGCACTAGAAAAGGTCTCTGCATTTACTTGAGAAGATAAAAAGAATGTTCCAAAGAAAATTAAAATTATTTTTTTCATTTACTTTTATATACTGCAGATTTGATCTGATGGTTACTATTTAGATTAAAAATTATAGATGCATATTTAGGCATATTTTTAAACATATTTTGGGTTATTCTCTGATATGTCTGCATAAAATTGATGACATCTCCTCTACTCATTATTTTTAAATTCGATTTTACTTTACTTTTCACCCAAAGTTTTCTTTCTTGTTTCAATCTCCACTTCTGAAGCAAACTAAAATTTTTTGCTCTTAAATAAATCAAGCAATTAAGTTGAGAATATAAGTTTTTGTATTTTGATTTTAATTGCTGGTTCACGTATTTTCTCCAAATGTGCTTTTGATCTTTTGCTTTTTCAAGAGAATTAATATTCTTTTTTAAAGTATTATTTTTTTCTGATTTTGCACCAACACACCAACCCTCAAAAATAATTACATCAGGTCTTACTTTTAAATCATACCAATTTTTTTTGTGAAATCGGTCATCCATTGCTTTGTTAAATGTAGGTAATTTAACCCTTTGAAATTTTCTGCTTTTCGCCTTTCTAAAAAAACTTAACATCATATTAATATCATGTGTTCCTGGTACCCCTCTAGTTAAAAGCATTGGGTGAATTTTATTAGATAAATTTATTCTCTCTTTTCTTGTTTTATAGAAATCATCTATAGAAATTTTGAAAACTTTTAATTTAAAGTACTTTGTTAAAATTATCTTAATGAGTGAACTAATAGTGGTTTTGCCTGTACCTTGGCCTCCTGCTAAACCCACAAAATAAGGTCTTTTTTTATTAGCTTTTTTACTAATCCAAAAACATAATGGAATTAAGAAAGACTTTATCATTCTTTCTTTATTCTTAAATTTATCTGCTTTTGTTTCTTGAGATTTAATAAACTTTAAACAATCTTTTTTTACCTTACCAAAGCATAAGCTGAATTGTTGCATGAAAATTACTTTTTATCCAATGGATGATTTTGACCGTCGTTTACCGGAACTTCTTTCATTTCGAAAGTATTTATTTCATCAATACAACCAACATTAAATCCTGTCATTGCCGGATTGATCCTTGGATTATGATGTGTGTAAATTCCACATTCAGAGCAAAAATAATGTTTAGCTACTTTTGAATGAAATTGATAAAGTTTTAATTTATCTTGGCCTTTAGTAATTTTAAAATCTTCATTTTTTACCATCGACATGATTGCTCCTTTTCTTTTACAAATAGAACAATTACATTTTATTACTTTTGCTAAATCTCCGTCTAAATTAATTTCTGCTTCAACGGCTCCACAATGACACATTAATTTTTTCATATTGGTGATTTGTTAAACTATCCTTGGTTGAAGTTATCCACAAGCATACAAAATATAGTTTTGATGTTCACGTTTTGATTCAGTTTTGATTCAATTACGGACTCAAAATACAACCTATTGACTGCATTGTATAACTACGCTACAAATAAGAACAAAATAAGAACATGAAGCTGACTATTCCCTATTATTTACATAAAGCTGGTGCTGGTTTTCCATCACCTGCCACCGATTATATTGAAGAAGATATCGATCTGAACATGCATTTAATCAAAAATGTTCCAGCTACTTTCATCATCCGAGTACAGGGAAAATCTATGGTTGATGTTGGGATTAATGATGGGGATTTATTAGTTGTCGACAAAAGTTTAAAACCAAAAAACTTTTCAACTGTTATTGCAAATGTTCATGACGAGCTTGTAGTTAAAACTTTAGTTCAAGAAAGAGATAAAAAATTTCTATCCTCAGGCTCTAAGGATTTTTCTAATAGAATTTTGATAAATGAAGAAGAAGATGTCTTTATTTGGGGGGTTGTGACTTATGTCATCCATTCAACGTACTAAAAAAATAGGCCTGGTCGATTGTAATTCTTTCTATGTTTCATGTGAAAGATTATTCAATCCAAGAATAAGAAAAAAACCTGTAGTTGTACTATCAAATAATGATGGTTGTATTATTTCTAGATCCAATGAAGCCAAAGCTTTGGGGATTAAGATGGGTGAACCTTATTTTAAAGCAAGAGATATCATTGTTAAAAATAAAGTTGAGGTTTTTTCGTCAAATTATTCTTTGTATGGAGATTTATCTAGAAGAGTAATGAGAACGCTTAAGAGGTTTAATGCTGAAATAGAAGTATATTCTATAGATGAAGCATTTATAGATTTATCAAATTTCCCAGACTCTGAAGTTGAAAAAGTTGGTAGAGAAATTAGAGAAACAGTTTTGCAATGGACTGGTATTCCAACGAGCATTGGTATTGCTAAAACTAAAACTTTAAGCAAAGTTGCAAATCATATTGCCAAGAAAAAACAATCAGGGGTAACGAGTTTAATTGGAATAGAAAATTTAGACCCTATTTTAGAAAAAGTTGAAATCAATGATATATGGGGTGTTGGCAGGCAACTGACAAAATTCTATCAAAAAAATGGTGTCTATAATGCTAAGCAACTTAAGAATAAATCTAATACCTGGATCAAAAAATGCTCTAATGTTTTAAGCTCTAGAACTGCAATGGAACTTAGAGGAATACCTTGTATAAATTTAGAAACTACTCAAACTAAAAGAAAGAGCTGTGTAGTTTCAAGGTCATTTGGTAAAAGAATTGAAAAATTTCAAGAACTAAAAGAAGCGGTTGCCAACTATTGTTTAAATGCATCTGAAAAAATTAGATCAGAGTCTTTAGTTGCAAAAGCAATTACAGTTTTCGTTCGAACCAGTCCTTTTCAAAGAGACTATGGTTATTATTCAAATGCTAAAACAGTTGATTTTCCTATTGCAACAAACAACAGTATTGAAACTGTTAAAACTGCGGTTGTAATACTGGAAAGCATATTCAAAAATGGTTATCGTTATCAAAAAGCAGGTGTAATGCTGACAGGACTACGTAATGACGATGGTAGAAAAAATTTATTTTCATCTGAAAAAGATGAAAAAATAAAAAGTTTAATGCAATCAATTGACAATACCAACTATAGGTATGGAAGATCTACATTAAGTCTTGCAAGTGCAGGTGTTCATAAAAAATGGAATATGAGAAGACAGTATTCTTCTAAGATAGATACAGCTGATTTTTATTGTTTGCCAACAATTAGAGCCATCTAAAAAAATTATTACCCAGTGTTTTTCATTGCAGCTGAAATACCAGCTATGGAAGTTAGTAAAGCATCGTTTAAATATTGTTTATTTTTCGGACTTTTATTGACTTGAAGTTTTTTAATCACAATAGGTTGAATAATATTTAATACTTCAGAGTATATACTTCTAGCTATAATTGGAGATCTAAATTGTTTTCTAATAGCAGCAATTTCTTTGGGTGTAATTTTCTTATTTAATTTTTTAATAACATCAAATTGAAATCTAAGTTTCTTTCCAACCCTCTTTAAACTATCGTCTGCTAAATATTCTTCGTATATTTTTGATATCTCAGGATCAGCTTTTGCAATAACCATATCAAGCGTATCAAGCATAGAATTAAAAAATGGCCAATTTTTCTCCATGTCCAATAAGCTTCTTCTAAATTGATGAATGTAAGAATATCTTAAAGCCTCTGCACTTCCAAGCCATGCTGGAAGCATAAGTCTAATTTGAGTCCAAGCGAAAACCCATGGTATTGCTCTTAAACTTTTTATATTATCAACATTTTTTCTTTTTGATGGTCTCGAGCCTATTGAAAGTTTTCCAAGTGCCTTGTGAGGAGTGACTGTTTTAAAGTACTTTATAAAATCTAAACTTTGATCAATATTCTTTCTATAAGAACTTTTTGATATGTCTGACATTTTTTCGATTAGGTTTCTCCAGTTATTTTTAGGGTGTGGTGGTGGATTCAAAGTAGCTTCAGTGACAGCACCTATATAACTACACAAATTATAATTAGCTAAAGGTTCATAGCCATATTTTTGCTGAATAACTTCACCCTGATCAGTAATTCTAATTTTACCATTAACGGAGTTGGGAGGTAAAGATCTAAGAGTTGCTTGAATTGGTCCACCACCTCTTCCTGCAGATCCCCCTCTTCCATGAAAAAAAATTACCTCGATTTTAAATTTTTTTGCCAAACTTACAATTTCATCTTGAGCCTTATACTGATGCCAACTTGCGCATATTTTACCAGCATCCTTACTTGAATCTGAATAACCAATCATCACTTCTTGTTTATTATCAATCAATTTTCTATACCATCTTTGTGAGAATAAAGTCTGCATTATAGATTTTGAATTAATGAGATCATCCAAAGTTTCAAATAAAGGCACCACTCTTAACTTATTTTTAATTTTTGCTTCCTTTTGTAAAAATAAAACAGATAACAAATCTGAAGCTGAAGTTGTCATTGATATAACATAGGCTCCTAAACTTTCGCTTGGTTCATTAGCTAGTATCTTAAAAGTAGACCAAACCTCTTTATTTTCTTGATTTTTAAATTGAAAACCATCTATTTGATTTTTTTTTGTGATTATTTGTTTTTTCAAAAATTCAATTTTTTCATTTTCACTAAATTTTAAATAGTTTTTATTATATTTTCTCTTTATAAATTCACTTATTAATTGACTATGTCTTGATGACTCTTGTCTGATATCTAATCTTGCTAAATTAATACCAAAGCATTTAGCTCTTCTCATCAAATCTAGTAATTCTCCGCTAGCAATATTTTCATTTTGGTTTTGTTCAAGAGACTCTCTTACTACTCTGAGTGGCTTCAATATTTCTTCACGAGAGCTTATCAATTTTTTATGATTTAAGGGTTTCTTATCAACTAAATGTTGTTCAATGGATCTGTGTGTTGCTCGAATTTTGTCCCTTAAAGGTCTTAAAAAAACTCTGTAAGGCTCAAATGATTTTCCAACTTTTTTAAGAATCTTTTTTGAGCATTTTTTCATGGAATAAGAACTAATTATTTTAGTAAGCGCTTTCTCGTAAAGTTTTGCAGCTTCCCATCTAGATAATAGAATTACTTTTCTTGTAACATCAGCAGTTACATTAGGATTACCATCGCGATCACCACCCATCCATGAACCGAACACTATTGGATTAAAATTTTTAGGTAAACTTTTGCCCATATTTTTAACAAATATGGAGTTTAATTTTCTGTATACTTTTGGAATTGTATCCCACAAACTATCTTCAATTATAGCGAGTCCCCACCTAGCTTCATCAAAGGGTGAAGGTCTTACTCTTTTCAAATCATCCGTGTTCCAAATTATTGTTAATTCATCAAAGAGTTCTTTATCAAGTATTTTTAATTTCGACTTAGAATTTTTGAACAACTCCCTTTGCTCAAGTATCTCGATAATTTTATGGTGCTTTTGAATTAAAGTTCTTCTTTTAACCTCAGTGGGATGGGCAGTTAAAACTATACCAATATTCAAGTTTTTGGCTAAGTTGTATATTTTATTTTTTGAAATATTTTTCTTAAATAAATCTTCAAATATTTCATCAATAAATAAGTTCTGCTTATTTAATTTTTTCTTATTATTTTCATATTTGTTTAAACTTCTAGAGGCATCTACTAATTCTGCTAGATTAATGAAATTCATAAAATGTGAAAATGCTCTAGTCAATTTAAAAGTATTTTTAGGATTTAGCATTTTAATAACATTTATCACTTTGCTATTTAATCTTTTTTGGTTTGGATTTTTTTTATTTGCTTTTGATAATTTTCTAACTTTTTCTACTAAATCAAAAAACTTTTGACCTTCTTGAGTTATGATAACTTTTCCAAGTATATTTCCTAAATACTTTACATCTTCTCTTAAAAGTTTCGTAGGAATTCTCTCGTAATAAAGGTCCTTTTTTTTCATTTGATTTTTGAAATATCATTTATTTTACTCAACGAGTCTTTAAATTCATCAAAATTTTCTCTTAATGATAAGTTAGAAATTAAATAAACAGCAATCATCAAAAGCAATAATGGAATTGCTGTTACTATTGAGGCATTGCTCTTAATGAACAATATATACAGTATTATAAATAGAGCTGAACGAATCAGAAAAATTTTTCTAAAGACGCTCATAATAGACAATGAGTGTTTTACCAAATTAAAAAAACTCATTTTCGAAGGTCCAAAATATCTATTACCTCTCGTAGATGGTATTGGGAATAAATTGTTTTCAATTTTTTTTAACGATCCTGAAAAACTATTCCAAGTGGCTTTTTCTTTAATCATTTTTTCAACTGTGCTTTTTGGTAGGCATGTATAGTTTCCAAATTTAATTGATTTACCGGTAAAAGTTAGTGTGATTAATTTATGTAATTGATAGCAAATTTTAAAAGTTAATTTTTCTGATCTTTTTACTCTTTCACCAACAATTGGATTATTATTTGAATTGTCAATTTGATTGATAAATTCTTTAATTTCTTCTGGTCTGTCCTCTCCATCTCCATCCATTGGAATTGCATAATCAAATTCCTCTTTTTCAAAGATATATTTCAATCCAGTTGCAATACATCTAGCGTGACCTTGATTAATTTTCATATTTAAAATTTTAATTGAATGTATATTTTTAAAATCCTTTTGCTCCTCTTGACGATCATGTGTTGAAGCATCATTGACAATAATCACAGAGATTTCGTTATCCAAGTCTATAATATTATTATCAATTTCATCCAACAATTTAGAAACTGATTGCCAGTCATTATAAATAGGGACTAAAATTTTAATTTTCATTCAAAATATTAATATCTTCCCAAACAAACATCACCCACACAAATAAATTGTGATGAATTATTGAGTATCTCCTCATTATTAAAGCCCTCCCACCTTGGTCTAGATTTTAGATGATATGAAAGGTTCCCGGCTTTCCACTCATCGCCAGTTACAAATTGAATTTCTTTATCAAAATCTTGATCCCAAACATATTGAATTTTCATTGCAATTTCTTTTCCAGGATAATCAGTTCTTTTATCCGTTTGTGATAATGAGACATAAGAATAAAGAATGGGAGATAAAAAAAATAAAAATAGAAATCCATAAAGAAATGAATTAATTTTTTTCAAATTAATTTGTGATTTTAGAAGATATAAAAATAACACTCCAAAAAATAAATAAAAAGGTGTCATCCACATCGTTCTAATCTTTGAACCAGTAATCAATGATGTCAGTAATATTAAGATAAAAGGCATAAAGTTAATAAATACTAGGAATATTAATTTTTTATCTTTTAAATTTGTCTTTAATCTTATTTTTTTAACGAGCAACCAAATCAAAAAGAAGAAAGGAATTAGTATTCCAATTTGTTTTGATAAAAAAAATATTGGATTACTAATGTGATCTAAAATACCAGAACTTTCTAATCCTGTTCGATTTAATCCATACGTTATAGTTATAAAATCATTGTTAAAGAGCCAGATTAAATGAGGAACTAATAAAACTAAAAAGACCTCAATTGTTATCAAATATTTAAAATCAAATTTTTTTGTTTTTTTAAAAAAAATTAAATAAATGAACAATAAATCTATTGATACCAAAAGGTAGAGAAACAAGTATTTAGATAAAAAACCAACCGCAGCAAATAACCCAACTAAAAAACAATCTGAAAATTTAATTTCCTGTGAGGAATAAATTTTCCATGAATAATAAACAACCAATGACCAAAACGGTAATTGGCAAACATTTACGTTAAATTCAGGAGTGGTAAAATTATAGAAATAGATGGAAACTAATAATAAAACAGAAATTAAACTTAATTTTAAATCTATAAAAATTTCAAAAGCAAATTTAAATACGTAATAAAAAGCAATTATCACGAATATTTGACTTAATAAATAATAAACCCAATCTTGAGAACCAAAAATTTGAAAAAACACTTTAGGAAAAAAAGCGCTCATGGGTGGATGTTTATTAAAACCCCAATCTAAATTACTTCCCCATGCTAAAGCCTCAATTGTGTCTAAAGGTAAATTTTTATTTGTTAATGAGGGAATCAGTGTCCAAATTATTAAATGCGATAATGCAAAAATAAAAAATATATTATTAATATTTCTATTCAAGACATTCATAAGTAAATATTTACAATAATTAACGTTGCTTGACACCCCTATTTTGGTGAATATACTCCTCCGAATTTAAATTGAAAGATGCCCAAAACTAGTAAAGTTAAAAAAAAGGTTACTAAAGCTAAAGCTAAAACTAAAATTGTAACTAAAACAAAACCTAAGATTATCAGTAAACCAAAAGAAATTAGCAAAGGACCTATTAAAATTTCTAAAACATATATTCCAAAAGAAACTGAAAAATATATGTGCGAAAAACATAAGGTTTTTTTTAGAATGAAATTACAAGAATGGAAAAAAGAGCTGGTAAGAGCAAATAACGAAGCTCTGTATAACGGCAGTATGGATGATAATAGTATTTCAGCTGATATTGTCGATCAAGCAAGTTCATACACAGATAAAAATGTTGAAATGAAAGCAATCAATAGACAAATCAAACTAATTTCAGAAATTGATAAAGCTTTAGCTAGGATAAGAGAAGATACTTATGGATTTTGTCTAGATACTGCAGAACCAATAGGGCTAAAAAGACTCATGGCAAGACCTGTTGCAAAATATACTATAGCTGCACAAGAAAGACATGAGAAAGATGAAAAAGTTCACGCAGATGACTAAAAAAAAGAAAAATAAAAAAGTTCATAACCCAATTACTTATAATTTTACCAAAAAATATATTTATTATTATTATGGTTTTTTTTGGATTCTGTTATTATTGTTTGTATTCATTAATTAAATGAATCAAAAATTAATTTTAATAATTATTGCAATCGTAGCTATAGAACTATCTGGTCACGGAATTTTTGCTTCACTATTTAGATTAATTAGTTCAATGAACTAAGGCTTTGGTGGGACTTCGTCTTCATTCATAAATTTAAAACCCTTCTTCACCGCTTCTCTTTCGGATATCTCAACATACCATCTAGTAAGATTTTCATAATTTTTAAGACCAATGTCATGCCACTCATGACGTGCAATCCAAGGAAAAGTTCCTATATCAGCGATTGTATAATTTTCTCCAGCTAGAAATCTTGATCTAAATAGTCTTGCGTCTAGTTCCTCATATATTCTTTTGGATATCTTGAAATATCTTTCTTCGCCAAACTGACTTTTACCAGGATTGTAATGATGAAAATGATGATGTTGTCCTAACATAGGACCAATATAACCCATCTGCGCCATCAGCCATTGGTTTATCTCTAATCGATCTTTTGTGTCATAAAACTTTCCAGTTTGTTCAGCTAAATAAATTAAAATTGCCCCTGACTCAAAAATATTCTTATTATGATCCTGATCAACGATCACCGGTATTTTACTTAATGGACTTATCTTTTTAAATTCAGGTTTAAATTGGTCACCTTTGTTGAGATCTAAATCAATTACTTTATATTCATATCTAATCTCCTCAAGCATGATACTTATTTTTTTTCCGTTAGGAGTATTAGCAGAATAAAGTTCAATCACTTTTTACACCAAGACGCTCTTTAATGGTTTTTGATGAAGTGGTGAATTCAAATCGATATTTTTCATTTGGTCTTGCTAATTTAAAACAAGCTCTTGCAGCTAAGGCACCTTCATGAAAACCAGATAAGATTAATTTTAATTTGCCGGGGTAACTGCAAATATCACCTACTGCATAAATTCCTTTTTGATTGGTTTCAAATTTTTCTGTATCTACTTCAATTGTTTTTTTATCAATATTTAAACCCCAATTAGCGATTGGTCCTAGTTGCATAATTAACCCAAAAAAACCTAATACGTAATTAGTTTTTAAATTCTTAATCTCATTATTATCATGTTTGATATCAATACTTTCTAAATTTTTATCTCCTTTAGCAGAAGCCATTTGATATTGAGTAAATAAATTTATTTTTCCATCTTTTGCAAGTTGATGCACTTTATCTATTGAGGCTTGTGCACCTCTAAATTCATGTCTTCTATGTATCAAATTAACATTGCATTCTTTTGATAATTCAATAGCCCAATCTAATGCGCTGTCTCCACCACCAAAAATTGATATAATTTTACCTTTAAAAATCTTTTTATCTTTTACGGAGTAAAATAAAGATTTATTTTCAAATTTTTCACACTCTTTTGTAGAAAACTTTCTTGGTTCAAATGAACCAACACCTCCAGCAATTATTACATTAGGTGTTGAAAAAGTTGTGCCATTATTAGTTTTCACCAGCCAATTATCATTTTCTTTTTTAACTTCTTCTACTCTTTCATTTAGATGAAATTTAATATCAAATGGTTTTAATTGATTGATTAAGTTTTTTGTTAATTCTTCACCCGTACATTCAGGCACAGCTGGTATATCGTAAATTGGTTTATCTGGATAAAGTTCAATACATTGACCGCCAATCTTATTTAAATTATCAACCACTTCACAATTAAGACCAATTAATTTTAATTGATGCGCAGCAAATAAACCTGTTGGACCTGCTCCAATTATTAATGCATCTGTTTTAATCATTTAGGCTTGCTTCGATGGTATATTTACTTCAAGACCATCAATTTCATCTGAGACTACAATTTGACAACTCAGCCTACTATTTGTTTTAGGTTCAAAGGCCATATCTAACATATCTTCTTCACCATCTTCTTTTTTAGGAATTTTATTAAACCAATCTTCTTTGACATAAACATGGCAGGTTGCACAAGCCATTCCTCCACCACAATCAGCGTCAATCCCTGGAATATCATTTTGTACAGCTCCTTCCATAACAGTCAGGCCATTTTTAACTTCAACTTCGTACTTTTGATTATCATGGGTGATGTAGGTAATTTTTGCCATATAAATAGATATAGGTACAAAAAAAAATAGGGCAAGTATGTAAAAACATACTCGCCCTATAAATTTAATTTAAAGCGGAATTATCTGTTTCCAGCTCTTGCACCAGCTGAACTTACTGCAGCTGCCCAGATTACTAGACCGAATGCAATTTTATTAATAAAGTCAGCTAAGTTGTAAATCACGTTTAGTGAGTCAGCATCTACTCCACCTGTTAGGTAACCAAAAACGTAACCTAACGGATAAATAGCCCATCCTACTGTAACGATCATTCTCATTGCACCAAAAGCAGTAACAAGTGCTTTGTTTCCACTCTTAGCAGCAGCTTTTCCAGCTTCTCCTGAAAATATTTCATATAGAATGTATATCCAACCTGCCATACCGATTACAAAACCAAGCGTAGCATTGATATATCCAGCTTCTCCTAAATATCCACCGATTAACATTACTAATGAACCAATTAACAATCTCCAGAACATTCCAGAGTTTGCTTTTCTGATAGCTGCTAGAATTAAGTAGAATTCTATCATCTGTAATGGCACAGTAATTAACCAGTCAATATATCTGTACACTGTTGGTGAATCACCAGTAGTCACCCATACATCTCTCATGTACATGTAATGGATGAATGCAATACCAGTTACAAGACCAGCTACAGTTACTGACGTTTTCCAGCCAGCAGCTACTGTACCTCTCTCCATGAAGAAGAAAGCAGTTGCAGCCAACATACCCATTGAAATTATCCAGAAAGATATCCCAACAAAGTCATCTTGAGCTAACATAGTGGTCGCTGCGTTTGCAACACCTGTAATACCGATAAGGGCAACAGCTGCTAATGCAAACAATTTAAGTTTTTTCATAAAAAACTCCCTCTTTAGTTAGTTTTTATTAGTTTATATAAACTAAGCTTAGGTATCCCTAAGCAAAAGTTGTGGTTAAATACCAAATTAAAAGACTTTATGGAAGGACTTAATTGTCATTAATTTACATTGATTTTACTTGTTTTTTAAAATTAAATACAATTTGTGATTTAATAACCACAACAAATTATAACAACGAATCAAAATAATTATGTCAGAGAAATTCAGCAAAATTTATAATCTTTCTATTAAAGA
>CABZEV010000002.1 GCA_902524865.1 uncultured Pelagibacteraceae bacterium
AAATTTCAAAAGCAACTAAAGGCAAAAGAGCTGGAAAGGATAGTCACTGGTACGGAAAGAAACATACTTTAGAAACTAGACAAAAATTGTCGTTATCACTTAAGAAATCATTCAAAAACCCTTCAAAAAACAGGTTAGCTGGAATTAAGATTGCTGCAAAAAAAAGATTAGGCAAACACTATCATACTAAAGAAAGCAAAAAAAAAATATCTTTAGCCCACCTAAATAATAAATACAATCTTGGAAAAAAAGTTTCCAAGAGTACTAGAGAAAAAATTTCAAAAGGAAACAAAGGAAAAAAAAGATCTAAGAAATTAAGGAAACAAATTTCAGAAAGTCTTAAAAAATATTACAAGTCTCTAAATTAATCACGCACGGGTCTTATATGGACCAAATTTTTTGGTCCAATTTTGGTCCACTGGTGGTCCACTAAGAAAGCCTTATTAATCGAAATTTCTACATTTCTTGTTTGAAAGAAAAAAAATAAGTAGTATATATCAACGTGAATTTAATGGCGGGGTAGCTCAGTTGGTTAGAGCGCGGGACTCATAAGCCCGAGGTCAGTGGTTCGATCCCACTTCCCGCTACCATTAAAGTCAAATTTTTAACCATCTTTTATTTTTTAAAGTCCAGTCGACTACTTGATCTATTCTTTCTTCTATGGAGACTTTTGGTTTCCATCCCAATTTTTTCATTAAATTACCATCTAAAGCATATCTTAGATCATGACCAGGTCTACTTGAATGAAAATCAACCATTTTATATTTCAATTTTTTGCCAACAGACTTTGCGATTAATTTTGCTAGTTCGAGATTATCTAATTCTATAGGACCCACCAAATTAAATTTTGGACATTTAGCTCCACCATAATCTATTTTATTTTTTTTAATTATTTTTTTACGATTTTTGATCAAGAACAAGCATCCATCAGCTACATCTGATGCATGAATATAATGCCTGCTCCCAGCTTTAGTTTTATTTTTATTACTATGAATTTCCACAAACAAGCCATCTCTTGCACTAATAATACATTTTGGAATAAATTTTTCAGGATGTTGTCTTTCACCAAATACGTTCATTGTATGTGTTATGAAAATTGGAATATGATAACTATTTTCAAAAGCTACTGCCAATTCTTCACCACCCGCTTTGGTTGCACTATAAGGATTAGTAGAATTGTATCTTTCTCTTTCTTTATATTTAACTTTATTTGGTGCTGGACCAAAAACTTCATCAGTACTAAAATATACAAATAGCTCTAAATTTTTATTTTTCCTTGCAAAATT
Organism: uncultured Pelagibacteraceae bacterium; assembly: GCA_902524865.1. Lineage (GTDB taxonomy): Bacteria > Pseudomonadota > Alphaproteobacteria > Pelagibacterales > Pelagibacteraceae > Pelagibacter. The sequence continues at coordinate 1,287 of CABZEV010000002.1, forward strand.
TAATATATTGCATGTTGCAACTACATTATCATATACAAATGTTAAAGGATCAGTAATTGATCTATCAACATGACTAGATGCAGCCATGTGTAAAATGAAATTAAATTTTCCTAAGTCAGCTGTCAACATGTCATTTACCTCTGCTCGAAGATCATGATGAACAACTCTTAGTCGTTTTTTATCTTTCTCAGAAATTTCAGTCATCATATCTGAGATTCGATTTAAATTTCCTGAGTAGTCTAACCTATCTAAAGAGACGATTTCCCAATCAGTATGATTCAGTATATGCCTGATAGTGTGGTGGGCAATAAAACCTGCTCCTCCAGTAATTAAAACTCTTTTTTTCATATAAGATACAACTATAGTATTTTCAAAACTGTAACAATATATTAAATATCTTAAATGGACCTAACAATTGTAATCGTTTCATTCAAGAGTGGAGACATTCTTCATAGATGTATAAAATCAATAGATGTTAAGTTTCCAATAATAATTATTGAAAATTCAATCGATCAAAATCTAAAATTAGATTTAGAAAAAAAATATCCAAATGTTAATTGTATTTTACCGAGAGAAAATTTAGGTTATTCAGGTGGAAATAATCTTGCATTATCTAAAGTAAAAACTGATTTTGCCTTGATTTTAAACCCAGATGTAGTTTTAGAGAAAAATTGTATTGAAAATTTTTTTGTAACAGCAAATAAAGTCTTAGATTTTGGAATTATAGCACCAGTTTCTGTTGAAGAAAGGTACGATAATTTTGACCCCATTAAGGACTTAAATATAAAAGAAGTTGAAAATGTTAAAGGTTTTGCAATGTTTTTTAATATGAAAAATTTGAAATGGTGTAACTTTTTTGATGACAATTTTTTTCTTTATTTGGAGGAAATAGATTTATGTAAAAGGTTGCGTTTGAAGAATACAAAGATTTTTATCGATCCTTCTATAAAAGTAAGACATTTTGGAGGCTCTTCACATATACCAGAAATAAACCGACCCATGGAGTTGTCTAGAAACTGGCATTGGATGTGGTCAACATTTTATTTTAATAAAAAACACAATGGCTATGTATTTGCTTTAATCAAAATTTTGCCAAAATTTTTTTCATCATTATTAAAGTATATTTTTTACTTAATTTTTTTAAAGAAATACAAAAGTGAAATATATAAGTACAGACTTTTAGGTATTATTAATTCTGTTTTATTAAAAAAATCATGGTATAGACCAACCTTAAATTAATTTGTAAAATTTGAAATATTCGAATGAGTAATGAAGAAAAATAAAAAAATTCTTATCACTGGTGGAGCTGGTTTTGTTGGAACGAATTTAATCAAACTACTTTTGAAAAAAACACAATATGAAATTTTAAGTTTAGATAATTATACATCTGGAAAAAAATCTAATCACATTCGAAACTCTCGAGTAAAATATATCAAAGGTAGTACTACAGATATTCTTAAATTAATTAAATACCCAAAACAAATTAAATCCATTTTTCATTTTGGTGAATTTGCGAGAATTTATCAAAGCTTTTTGAGAATGAATGATTGTATATACTCCAATTCAATAGGTACAAATGCAGTTTTTAATTTTTGTTTAAAACATAAAATAAAACTAATCTATTCAGCAACTTCTGCATCTTTAGGGAATAAAGGACAAGATAAAAATTTATCGCCTTATTCTTTTACAAAAGCAAAAAATTTAGAGTTGTTAGAAAACTTAAAAAAGTGGTTTAATTTTAAGTATGAAATTATTTATTTTTACAACGTTTATGGACCTAATCAGATATCTACAGGCCCAATGTCGACTGTAATAGGAATATTTGAATATCAATTTATTAATAGAAAACCTCTGACAATTGTAAAACCAGGTACACAAACAAGAAGGTTTACTCACATCGATGATACTGTGGAGGTTTGTTATAATGCGTGGAAAAATAATTTGTGTAGACACTATAGTATAACAAGTAAAAAGTCTTATTCGATAATAGAGGTTGCTAAAATGTTTAATTCCAAAATAAAATATTTAAATAAAAGACCTGGTGAAAGATATGTGTCAGCTCTTACTAAAATGAATTTATCTAACAAAATTTATAAACATTATGGAAAAATATCTTTAAGAAATTACATATCTGAATTCATAAATAACAATACTTAATTTCATTTAAACATTTTCTTAAATTCATTAATATTGATCACTCGTAAATATTTATTATAATTTTCATAATAATCTTTGAATTTGAGATCTTTGATCTTCTTATCAACTCTAAGAATTGAAGTATTTTTTCCTTTTTTGATTATCCCAATACCTTGGTCTATTTTACAAGTATAAATATTTAAATCATCATTATGTCTTAAATCTACTATTGCTTTCCAAACATCACCATTCCAAGTCATTCTATATCTTGGAACAGCTTGTTTACTCATACAATCAGGCATACAATCATGAACTAAAACTACTCCATCCTCTTTTAAACAATCTAAAGAATTTATTATATCTTTTTTGACTTGTTCATAAGTATGCAATCCATCAATAAAGACCAAATCAAATTTTTTATTATTTTCCTTAAAAAATTCATCACTTGTCTTTCTTAAATTTCCACCACTGACTGGGTCAACTCCAACTTTATTTTGGATATCAATTTTAGAAAATAATTGATCTTGATCACAGCCAATCTCTAAATAATCAATATAATTATATTTATTTATTAGATATTTAATTAAATCCCAACGATAATAATCTGAGGGAAAATTATATTCTAATTTACCATTAAAATTTTCTACAAATATATTGTAATAAATTTTATTAAGTAATTTAGAAATTTTGGATAATTTTTCCATTTAATGACCAGGAAATTCTATTAAATTTTCGACTTTATAACCTTTTTTTAAAAGATTATCAGCACCATTTAAATCAAACAAATTAATTACAAATATAAAAGCTGCAACTTTTCCTTTAGAGATTTCAACTAGCTTGGCTGCGGCTTCTGCAGTTCCCCCAGTTGCAATTAAATCATCAATTATCAAAACATTATCATTTTCATCAATAGAATCTTTATGCACCTCTATAGTTGCAGTGCCATATTCAAGCTCAAAATCTACTGAGTGTATATCAGCCGGTAACTTGTTTTTCTTTCTAAGCATCACAAATGGTTTTTTTAATATATATGAAACTGCGGATGCAAAGACAAAGCCTCTTGATTCAACGGCTGCAATTTTATCAAATTTCACCTTTTTACTTCTCTCAACTATCTGATTTATTGTTTCAGAAAATGCTTTTTCATTTTTAATTAATGTGGTTATATCTCTAAATAAAATCCCTTTTTTAGGATAATCTGGAATTGATCTAATAAAATCTTTTAAATTCATAAGAGTAAATTATATATTAATAATTAATTAAAATATTTTAAGATGACAATAAATAAATTAGCAATCATTGGTGGAAGTGGCCTATATGATGTTGAAGAATTTGAAAATCGAGAGTTAGTTGATTTACAAACTCCCTGGGGTAAACCTTCAGATCAAATTTTAAAGACAAAATATAAAAATAAAGAAGTTTATTTTTTACCGAGACATGGAAGAGGGCATTTTATTTCACCCTCAAAAATAAATTTTCGAGCTAACATTGATGCTTTAAAGCAATTAGGTGTTTCTGACATTGTCTCAATATCAGCGGTCGGATCTTTAAAAGAAGACTTACCACCAGGTAAATTTGTAATTGTTGATCAATTTATAGATAGAACTTTTGCTAGAAATAAAACTTTTTTTGATGACGAAATCGTTGCCCATGTTTCAATGGCTCATCCAACATCAAATGGTCTAATGAATGCGTGTGAAGAAGCTATTAAGAAAGAAAAAATAAAATATCAAAAAGGTGGAACTTATGTAGTAATGGAAGGGCCACAATTTTCAACTTTAGCTGAGTCCAATCTTTATAGATCATGGAAAGCTGATGTGATTGGTATGACAAATATGCCAGAGGCTAAATTAGCTAGAGAAGCAGAAATTAGGTATGCATCTGTTTCAATGGTAACTGATTATGATTGTTGGCATCCAGATCATGAAAATGTAGATGTAAAACAAGTAATAAAAGTTCTTTTAGAAAATGCTGCTAAAGCAAAAAATATGATTAAAAATTTGATAGAAAATTTTGAAAATCATATTGACCCTCAAGATCCAACAAATAATTGTTTAGATGTTGCAATTATTACTGCTTCAGAAAAAAGAACAAAAAAAACTATAGATAAACTTAGAACAGTTGCTGGTAGAGTTTTAAATAAATGAGAATAGAAGCAGAAGAGTATCGAACTATTTGGTTTGAAAATAATGTTGTAAAAATTATTGATCAAACAAAACTACCACATCAATTTATTATAAAAGACTTAAAGATAGTTAAAGATGCAATTAATGCTATAAAAACAATGGAAGTAAGAGGCGCACCTTTGATAGGTGCTACCGCAGCTTATGGACTAGTTTTAGCTATTATTGAAAATAATGAGCAATCATTTTTGAAAAAATCTGCAGATGATTTAATGAGTTCAAGGCCAACAGCAATCAATTTAAAATGGGCTGTTGATAGAATGATGAACAAATTATCAGGTTTAAATAGTGATAAAATTTTTGAAACAGCTCTTAATGAGGCAAAAGATATATGTGAAGAAGATATAAAATTTTGTGAAAATATAGGATTAAATGGATTAAAAATTATAGAGGAATTTTATAATAAAAAAAAAGATACAATTAATATCTTAACTCATTGTAATGCAGGTTGGCTTGCAACAATTAATTGGGGCACAGCAACCTCTCCAATTTATCATGCACATAAAAAAGGGATTCCAATTCATGTTTGGGTAGATGAAACGAGACCAAGAAACCAAGGAGCTAACTTAACTTCATTTGAATTAAATGAAGAAGGAATTAAAAATACAATCATTGCAGATAACACAGGTGGAATTTTGATGCAAAGTGGAGAGGTTGATATGTGTATTGTTGGAACGGACAGAACTCTAGCCAATGGAGATGTTTGTAATAAAGTTGGAACTTATCTAAAAGCACTAGCAGCTCATGATAATAAGATTCCTTTTTATGTAGCACTTCCAAGTTCCACTATTGATTGGAATATAAAAGATCATAAAGATATTCCAATTGAGGAGAGAAATTCAGAGGAATTATCTCATATGGAAGGTTTAGATGAAAAAGGAAATATAAAGAAAATACAAATATATCCAAAGAAAAGTAAGGCTATGAATTTAGCATTTGATATCACACCTGCAAAATATGTTACAGGTTTGATTACTGAAAAAGGTGTTTGTGATGCCTCAACAGAAGGATTAAAGAAGTTATTCAAATGAAAAATTTAGAGCAACGAAAACAAATTATTGAATATTCATTAAAACTAAATTCTACAAATCTTTCACCATTAAGATCAGGTAATATATCCTTAAGATCTGAAGAGAATAGTACTGACGGTTATTTAATTACCCCATCTGGAAAAAAATATGAAACTTTAAAGCCAGAAGATATAGTATTCATGAATCTAAATGATGATGCACAAGATAATGTCTCAATTAATAAACCATCCTCAGAATGGAAATTTCACAGAGATATTTATTTAAACAAACGAGATGCGGAGGCTATTGTTCACGCTCATTCACCACACGCAACAGCTGTATCTTCACATGGAAAGTCGATACCCCCGTTTCATTACATGATCGCGCTTGCTGGAGGAGAGGATATTAAATGTGCTGAATACGCGACTTTTGGAACAGAAGAACTTTCTAAAAATGTTATTAAAGCTTTAGAAAATAGAAGTGCTTGTTTGATGTCTAATCACGGACAGGTTGCTTTTGGAAAAAATTTAGACCAAGCATTTGAACTAGCACAAGAGATAGAAAATATTTGTCATCAATACACTATTGCACTAAAGTTAGGTGAGCCGAAGATTCTTTCATTAGAGGAAATGAATAAAGTTTTGGAAAAAGCTAAAGATTATAAAAAAGGGTAATATGATAAAAGTAGGGGAGCACATTACTTTAGATATAATTGGCACTGATAAAGAATATGATCCGTCAGTTTATGAAAGAGTTATCAAAGAGATTGCTAAAGTAGCTAAAGTTACAATCTTAAATATATCAAAATATAAATTCGAACCACAGGGCTTTACAATTCTTGCATTATTAGCTGAAAGTCATATCAGTTTTCATACATTTCCCGAGAAAGGAATCATAAGTTTTGACTTCTTTACATGTGGAAAAATCAGTCCATCAGTAGCGATCGATATTGTTAAAAAAGAATTTAAGCACAAAAGAATTGTAAAAAAAGAGTTTAATAGAGATACAAGATCTCTTTATCACGATATTTACAGCTCCCCAGGTTTACAAAAATCATATGTTGTAAATGAAGTTTTGGAAGATTTTAAATCAAAGGTGGGTCAACATATTGAAATTTTAGAGTTAGAGCAATTCGGAAAATCATTGTTTATTGATAGTGAAATTCAAGTAGCAGAGTTTGACGAACATTTGTATAGCTCAACATTTGTGGGTGCAGGGTTGAAGTTAAATAAAAATAACGAAAGAGCTGCAATCATTGGCGGTGGTGATGGAGGCGTTGCCAGAGAATGCATATCTAAAAAATTTAATTTTATCGATTGGTATGAGCTTGATCCTGAAGTAGTTGAAGTTTGTAATAAACATTTAGGGGACATTGGAAAAAAAGCTACAGAGAAAAATTCAGTTAAATGTGTCTGGGGAGACGCATTTCATAGTATTAAATCAGTAAAAGATGATACGTATGATCATATCTTTGTAGATTTAAATGACGATCAGTTTTGTATAGATTTAGCTGCGAAAAATATGGGCTCTTTAGTAAGAATACTAAAACCCAAAGGTGTGATCACAGCTCAAGTTGGCAGCCAAGATAAAAAACCTCTTCAAGTTGAAAATTGGATGAATGTTTTTCATCATCATTTTGGAAATACCAAATTATCTAGGGTTTATGTACCCAGTTTTGATTGTTCTTGGAATTTTTCATCGTCTATAAATCATTAATTTTTCTTTTTTAAGCCTCCAATTTGTGAAATAATATTTATTTATTAAAGGAGATAATGATGAATATATTTAAAAAAATTATTTTTTCAGTTTTATTTTCATTTTTAATAATTGGAAATGTTAATGCTGATAAAATTAAAATTGGAACAGAAGGTGCTTATCCTCCATGGAATTCTAAAGATGCTTCGGGTAAATTAATCGGTTTCGAAGTTGAATTAGCTTACACACTTTGCAGATACATTGGACAACAATGTGAGATTGTCGAGCAAGATTGGGATGGAATGATACCAGCATTAATTATGAGAAAGTTTGATGCGATTATGGCAGGTATGTCTATTACTGCAGAAAGACAAAAAGCTATCAGCTTTTCACAAGGCTATGCAGATGAAGTTGCATCTCTAGCAGTTATGAAAGGTTCTGATCTTGAAAGCATGGATACACCAGAGGGGATAAATCTTACTCTAGGTGGTTCAGGTGTTAAAAAAACTCTGAAAACCTTGACTGGTGCACTTGCTGGTAAAACAGTTTGCACGCAAACTGCAACAATTCACCAAAACTTTTTAGAATCTGGTGATGTAGGAAAAATAAACTTAAGAACCTACAAAACACAAGATGAAGTCAATTTAGACTTAGCTTCAGGAAGATGTGATGTTGCATTAGCAGCTGCAGTTGCCTTTACAGATTATGCTGATAAATCTGGAAAACCAGTTATTCTTGTAGGTCCAACTTTTTCAGGTGGTGCTTTTGGTAATGGTGTTGGAGTTGGAATTAGAAAAGATGACACTGAATTACTAAAAGCATTTAATAAAGCTATCGATAAGGCTAGAAAAAATGGAGACATTAGCAGAATTGCTACAAAATATTTCGGTTTTGATGCCTCTATGTAATTAATTTTAGATTTGGCGACTATAATGTATAGTCGCCAATCTATATGGAACTTCTAACATTTGGAGATACTGGTTGGGGCGATGAACTATTTCGTGCCACCCTGATGACTATAGCTGTTTCGATTACAGCAATGATTGTAGGTTTTCTTTTTGCATTAATTTTTACTCCATTAAAATTATCTAAAAATAGGTTCTTAAATTTTATTGCCAATTCATACACTACAATAATAAGAGGTGTTCCAGAATTATTAGTGATTTACCTTTTCTTTTTTGGTGGGACCGGTGCAGTTATGTTTGTAGCTTCAATATTTGGATATAATGAATATATTAAAATAAACGCTTTCATTACAGGAGCTTTTGCAATTGGAATTATTTCAGGCGCATATTCGACAGAAGTTTTTAGAGGGGCGATCCAATCAATTGATAAAGGCCAGTTCGAGGCTGCTAATGTATTAGGTTTAAATAAATTTGGAAAATTTTTCAAAATTATTTTACCTCAAACATTAAGATTAGCTATTCCAAATCTAAGTAATGTTTGGCAGATAACTCTAAAAGACACTTCTCTAATTTCAGTTACAGGTTTAGTTGAAATTATGAGACAATCTTACATTGCTGCTGGATCAACGAGAGATCCATTATTCTTTTATTCATTTGCTGCAGTTTTGTATTTATTACTTACTTTTGTGAGTATGAAATTAATTAACAGATTAGAAGTAAAATATAATAGGGGGTACTAATGGATCTTGAATTAATGATTAATAGTCTCCCAAAGTTACTAAATGCTGCTCTAATAACTTTAAAACTTCTCTCAGTTTCTCTAATAATTGGATTATTCATTGGCTTATTTTTTGCAATCCTAAGATTAAATAAAAATATATTTATCAATAGATTTGCTTATGGATATTCCTATGTTTTTAGAGGTACACCACTTTTAGTACAGATATTCATTATTTATTTTGGATTAGGTCAGATTGAATATTTAAGATCGACAGTTTTATGGGTAATTTTAAAAGAACCATATTGGTGTGCAATAATTGCTTTTGCTCTAAACACGGGTGCTTACACTTCAGAGATAATGAGATCAGCATTTCAAACCATTAAACCTGGAATAATAGAGGCAGGTAAAAGTTTGGGTATCTCAAACAAAGTAATCTTCTATAAAATTCAAATTCCTATCGCTATTAGACAATCTTTACCAGCTTATGGAAATGAAATTATACTAATGATGAAAGGAACTTCTTTAGCAAGTACTGTCACAATTATGGATTTAACAGGTGTTGCAAAATATATAATTTCAACAACTTTTAAACCAATTGAGGTATTTATTGTTGCTGGTGGTATTTATCTATTTATGACCTTTATAATCCATAATATGATTAAGTTTTTAGAAAAGAAATACAGCTTTAATTAAAGCACAACTAAATCAATTTTTTGCTTACCAAGTCTTTGATTACCTTGCTCAGTGACTAAATAAGTTTCACCCAGGTTCATTGCTAATTGATTTTCTGAGTCCATTAAAATCATGTGCATAAAAAAAACATTTCCAGGCTCAATCACATATGGATTTTCGGTATATAACATTGGCCAATCCATCCAATTTGGAGCAAAAGTAGCACCTAAAGAATATCCACATGCATTCATTCTTGCTTTATTAAAACCAAGATCATCAAAAGTTTTTGCGTGAATATCAAAAACCTCTCCAATTTTATTTCCAGGTTTTAATTTATTTTCACAATTCTTTAACGCTTCAACACACGCCTCATGCATTTTATGATGTTTAGGATCTGCTTTACTTATAGGAATTGTTCTAAACATTGCTGAATGGTAATGTCTATAAGTGCCAGCCCATTCTATAGTTAATTGATCTTGATCATTTAAAGTTTGTTTTTCTGATTGATAACGGCAAAGCAGAGCATTTTTGCCTGAACCAATAATAAATTCATTTGCAGGATAATCTCCGCCTCCTTCAAATATAACTTTATTCATTTCAGCCAAAATTTTAGACTCATTCACACCCGCTTTGGCATATTTCCAAACTTCATCCAAAGCTTGATCAGCTAGCTCTGCAGCTTTTTTTACATAAACTATTTCCTCTTTGGATTTCACTACTCTTAACTTTGTTATTAAGTCTGATTTATCTTCAACACAGCAATAATTCTCTAAAGATTTATTGAGCTTCAATGTATTTTTTCCAGTCAATCCATAAGCCTCATATTCAATTCCTAATTTTTTTCCTTTAAGATTTAGCTCGTCCAAAATAACTTTAAGATCATCGGTTGGGTTCGATCCATCTTTATCAACCCAAATTCTAATGTCTTTTATATTGGATGTATTTTGTGCCTGTCTTAAATCTGGAGCTCTAGTTAGTAATATCGTGTTTCCTTTTTTATCTAAAATTAATGTTTGAAAGAAAACATATCCAAATGTGTCATAACCAGTTAACCAATACATTGACTCTTGTCTAAACATTAATAAGGCTTCTATGTTTTGATCTTTCATAGAATCTAAAACTTTAGATTTTCTAGTTCTAAATTCTTCCTGTGAAAAATGAAGTCCCATTAATGATTTAATAACTGGTGTATTCTTTTATTTCTTTGATAGCTGACCCAGTGTGATTGTTAATCTCTAATTTAATTTTTGCACGGTCATCATTAAGAAAATGCACATCTCTTGAAAGCTTAATAAATTTTTCCCCAAAATCCTTTTCTTTCTCACATTGTCTTTTATCATCCTCGATAACCCAAAGTTTTGCATTAATTACTTTAAGAGATTGGTAAAGATTATTTAGTTTTTGATCAGATTTGATATTTTCATCTAATTGATTTTTTAGAATAGAGTGTTCGTTATTAATAAATTTTAATTTTTCAGCATCTTTTATCTTTTCTTTTTTAATCTCTAAAATTGAAATTTTATCTAAAAGTTCTCCAATTGAAACTTCTACTATAATTTTATTCATAAAATTTAATACTATGTTATCTTGTTATAATTATGTCTAATATACTAATTATCAAACACGGATCTTTAGGAGATATAGCTCAAGCAAGTGGTGCTATTCAAGATATATCTGAAAATTACAAAAGTGATAAAATTCATTTTCTTACCACAAGACCTTATATAGATTTATTTAATAAAAATCCTTTTGTACACAATGTTATTTTAGATAAAAGATTATCAAAAATTAATTTGGTTTATCTTTATTTCTTGATGCGTGAATTAAAAAAGCATAATTTTGCACGAGTTTTTGATTTACAAAATTCTTCTAGGACAAACTTTTATAAAAATATTCTTTTTCCAAAAGCAACAAATGAGACATGGTCCAGCTCAATGACAACTTTGCCTAAAAATGAGATAAAAGAGAACTTTGATAAGAAATCGGTACTAGAGAGATTTGATTATCAATTAAAGATTTCAGGGTTAAGCACTCTTAATACTTTGAAACCTAACTTTAACTGGGCATCCTCGGATATTAGTGAAATTAAAAAACAATATAATTTAAAAAAATATATTTTATTATTTCCTTTTTGCTCACCACATTTAACAATAAAAAAATGGCCATTTTATAATGACTTAACCAAACTATTTTTTAATAAGTTTGGTGAAGAATTTAAGGTAATAACTGCACCAGGTTCTCAAGAAATAAATGAAGCAAAAAAGATTAATGCAATTAGTATTTTAGACAATGGAAAAGCATTAGACATTTCTCAACTAACTTCACTGATCAAAGATAGCGTTTTTGTAATTGCTAATGATACTGGACCAGCACATATTGCTGCTCATGTTGGAGCTAAAGGTTTGAGTTTGTTTGGGAAACATACAACAGCGTATAAAGTAAATATTGAAACAGAAAATTTTAAATCAATTGAGGTCAGCGACCTTAAAAATTTAAGCGCAGATAAAGTGTTTGAAAGATCTATACAAAGTATATGAGTACTAACTTTTTTTAAATTTTTTTAAAATAAAAGGTAAGATAATAACAATCGAAAGAATCCTTAAAAAATGATGATAACTAACAAATATTGGGTCAATATTGTAAGCGACACTTATTACAACCATTTCATGAATTCCACCGGGAGCAAAACTTAAAAATGTAGGTATAAAACTAAATCCTAGGAACTCTTGCAACACATAAGCAGTTAGCATCGCAACAATCACCAAAATAGCGCTAACAATTATTCCGTGGAATATGAAAAAGAGTAATTCTTTTATTTTCAAACCATTAAGTCTACTTCCTAGAGCTGTTCCCAAGAATATAAAGGCTATATTAATGAAAGTGTTTGGAAATCTTGAGTCTACTATTTCAAGAGTATAAAGAAGACCAGACAAAGCCATTGCCCCAATCAAGGTCGGTGAGGGTATATTTAGTTTTTTCAAGAAAATAGCAAACATTACACAAACTACTATTAGAAACGTAATTTCAAAAAAATATTTTAAATCGTAAATATTTGTAAAATTATAACCAGTCATTTCTGAAAAACCAAAATTATTTATAAATAGTATTGGTACAAAACTGACGATGAAAATCACTCGTGTTGCCTGTGGAATTAATACCCCTTTGTAATCACTTTTTTTCCCAAACTCTAACAAAGCTGCAGAGATAGGAACAAATGCACCAGGTAATGCTGCAAGAATAGATACTAATTTTTCAAATTTACAAATTTTATAAAAATAATATCCAGCAAGTATTGTACTAACGAGAGTACATATGAGCATGGCAAAAGATGAATAAATCCATAAATGAATTTTGTATAATAAAGTAACGTTTAGAGTTCCACCTAATATTATTCCAACTATTAAAAATACAGGATTTAACAATTTGGTTGGAAAAATTATTTTATAATTTGTAAAAGCAAAGCAAAGATTAAAACCCAAAGAACCAAGCAGCCAGGGAAGGGGCAAACCTATTAATGTCCCAATATATCCACCGATTATACCTATAAATAAAGCCTTATAACTTTTTTTTAAATCTTTTAAAATTCCAGAAAACTGGAGAAAAATATTTAATTTTAACATCAATAATTAGTGTTTATATTAAATAAGTCAAAAAAATAGACTTTATATTATTAACATATCTTTTTGTGATATTGCTCATTGACTTAAGTTTCTATTTAAGGTTATTTTTTAAATATATTAATTAATCAGAGGGATAAAAATGATAAAAAAAATACAAAGTATTTTCTTATGCTTCGCGTTAGTAGTTACTTCTTTTGTCGGTATGGGACAAGTTGCAACTATTGCAATTGCTGCTGATTTCCCATCAAAACCAATTGAGGTAGTAACTCATGCTGGGTTAGGTGGAGGAACTGATACAACAGCTAGAATGTTGTTAATTCGAACAAGAAAAAATCTTAAAAATAATGCTTACATAACTCCAAAAAAAGGAGATAGTGGAAATAAAGCTATGGCTTACGTTAAATCTAAGCCAAAAGATGGTCATACAGTTTTAGCTATAACACCCACTCATTTATTTAGAATGGCGAGAGGTGAAGCTGCATTAACAATCGATGATTTCGTTGGAGTTGCTAGAACTACAGTTGACCCGATTGTAATCTTCGTCAATGCAAAAAGTCCTTACAAAACAATTGAGGACTTAATTAAAGCTGGAAACAAGAAACCTATTAAATATGGTGGAACTAATGTTGGAAGTGTTGACCATATATCTGGTCTAATTTTTGCAAGAGAGGCAAAAACTAAAATTGCTTTTGTACCTTTTGAAGGAGGTGGAGCAATTATGACGAGCTTAGTAGGAAATCAAATTGAAGCAGCAGGTTTGAACTTAGATGAAGGTAAAGATCAACTTGATGCTGGAGAATTAAGAGTGCTAGCTGTTATGGCAGATCAGAGGATGGCCGCTCTTCCTGATACTCCAACTTTGAAAGAAAAAGGTATCAATGCATCGTTTGCAACGGTTAGAGGAGTTGTTGTGTTAAAAGGTACACCTCAAAGTGCAATTGATAAACTTGAAAAAGGTTTTCTTAAAGCGATGAAGCATCCTGTATATCAAAACTATTTACAGGGTGCAGGTTTAGACTCATCTAGCGTTGCTGGCTCAAAAGCTTGGGATAGCGAAATTAAATCAATTTACAAAGAAGCAAGAGCTGCTTTAGTAAGTTTAGGTTTAGCTAAATAATTAAATTTATATTCAACGGGAGCAAAAACTCCCGTTGATACTTTCTCATGATAAAAGATATTAAAATCTTAAGTGTTATAATATTTATTTCGTTAATTCTTTTTGGTTATACATTCACATTCGATGAAGTACCTGAAATTTTGGCCCAAGGTATGCAACCCACAATGATGCCAAGATTAATTTTTTCACTTATAATTTTTTTGTGTTTTTTTCAAATTTACCAAAACAAATCACTTAAATCGGAAAATAAAGATATCATTAAAAGAAATGCATTTATTACTTTTGCATATACATTGTTTATAGTTTTAATTGCAGATAAATTAGGTTTTTTAATATCTGTATTTCTTTTTACTTTAATAACTCCTATTCTTTGGCAAAGAAAAGATTATGTAAAAATTACTTTATATTCTTTTTCTATGACAATATTTGTATTTGTTTTTTTTACTTTGATTCTTCAATTAAAGTTTCCACAAGGAATCCTCGAAGATTTTATAATTAGAAATTTTTATTAATGGACATATTTTCTAACATTTCATTAATATTAGATGCAAAAACGTTAGCTTTAATTTTGGGTTCCACTATTACTGGAGTTCTTATTGGGGCTTTACCTGGTCTAAGTTCTGGAATGGCAATTGCTTTATTATTACCTTTCACAATTTATCTCGAACCAAGTCAAGCAATTGCAGCAATGGCAGCTTTATATTGTGGTGGCACATTTGGAGGTTCAATCACAGCAATACTTATTAATGCGCCAGGAGCACCACCTGCGGCAGCTACAGCTTTTGATGGTTTTCCTATGGCTCAAAAAGGACAAGCTGGAAAAGCATTAGGCATGGCAGCAGTATCAAGTGTCGTTGGCGGTGTTATATCTTTAATGGTTTTAATTACATTTGCTCCAACACTTGCTCGTATTGCTTATAAATTTGGACCACCAGAATATTTTGCATTAGCTATATTTGGCTTGTCAATGCTTGCCTCAATAAGCTCTAAATCCCCAGTCAAAAATTTAATTGGTGGTCTGATAGGATTATTTGTTGCAACTATTGGTGTTCATTTAACCACAGGAATTTCTAGATTTACCTTTGGAGTTGATGAGTTGTTTGAAGGAATAAGTTTTGTTCCAGTTTTAATTGGATTATTTGCCATGTCAGAAATACTAGTGCAAGCATCTAAAAGTGAGCTGTTATTGGAGAGGATAAAATTTTCGGCAATTAAGTTACCTTCGATTAGTGAATTTAAAAGTTGCGGGAAATCAATTCTAAGATCATCAGGTATTGGAACTTTTATTGGTATTTTACCAGCCGAAGGTGGAACAGTTAGTGCAATGATTGGTTACAATGAAGCTAGAAGATGGTCCAAGAATAAAGAAAATTTTGGAAAAGGGGAAATTGAAGGAGTGGCTGCACCTGAGTCAGCAAACAATGCTGCAACAGGTGGAGCAATGATACCAACACTGGCTCTTGGAATTCCTGGATCTGCGACAACTGCTGTAATACTTGGTGGATTCCAAATTCATGGATTAAGAGCAGGACCATATCTATTTGAGCAACAACCGGACCTTTTATACACAATTTTTTATGGGATGCTTTTAGCTAATTTTATTTTTTTAGTTTTTGGACTTATGGGTGCAAAAATTTTTTCTAGAATTTCTTTAATACCCAGAGGTTATTTGTGGCCATCTGTTTTTGTTTTTTGTTTAGTAGGATCATATGGCTTATCCCAATCAATGGTGGATGTTTACATTATGTTAATTTCAGGTGTAATGGGTTTCTTTTTAAGACGATATGGTTTTTCTCCCGCGCCAATTATAATGGGTATTGTTTTAGGAGAATTAGTTGAAAATTCTTTAGCTCAATCTATAATAATTTTTGATCAAAATATTTTTATGTTTTTCACAAGACCGATATGTTTATTATTTTTTGGATTAACTTTTTTAAGTTTATTTTACAGACCAATAAAAAATTTGATAATGAAAGGAAAAAAAGATGAGTAAAGCCTTTACCCCTAATATAAAATCAAAAAAAGGAAAAGATTTAACCAAATATGTCACTAAGTTTATACATGGAAATAAATTTAAAAATATTCCTAAAAACGTTATTGAATTAGCAAAAAAACATATTTTAGATGGATTTGGATTAGCATTATCAGGCTCTGTTGCAAGGACCGGTGAGTACCTATTCAAACATATAAAGAAAAATTCAGCTAAAGGAAAAGCCACTGTTATTGGTTCTACTATGAAATTACCAAGTCAGTTTGCTGCCTTGGCAAATGGCGTTGGTATTCACTCAGACGATTATGACGATACTCAATTAGCTGTAGCAAAAGATAGGGTATATGGTTTGTTAACTCACCCTACAGCACCATGCTTACCAAGCGCATTTGCAGAAGGTGAAATTCATAAGATAAATGGTAAAGATTTTCTTAATGCTTATCTAATTGGTGTCGATGTTGAATGTAAAATCTCAGAAGCAATGTCTCCAAGACACTATCAACATGGTTTTCATTCTACAGCAACATGTGGAACATTTGCATCTGCAGCAGCAGCTTCAAAAATTAGAAAATATAGTTTTGATAAAACTTTAAGATCTATTGGAATCGCAGCCTCTTTAAGCGCTGGATTGAGAGAAAATTTTGGAACTATGACCAAACCATTGCATGCTGGGAGAGCGGCTGAGAGTGGTGTAATTGCTTGTGATTTATCTGATTACGGATGGTCATCAACGGATAAAATTTTAGAGTCTCCAAGAGGTTTTTTCCAAGCCCACGGAGGTGGTTATGATATTAACGCCATTAAAGGAAAACTTGGTAGACCATGGACCTTCTCAAAACCAGGCATATCAATTAAACCTCATCCGTGTGGTTCTTTAACCCATCCAGGTATGACAAAGATGTTAGAGTTGATTAAAAAACATAACATAATATCTGATCAAGTTTTAAAAGTTGATGTAGGAACAAATCATAATATGCAAAATGCTCTCATACATCATAGACCAACAAATGAATTTCAAGCAAAATTCAGTATGGAATATTCAATGGCAATTTTATTAATTGAGAAGAGAGCTTATATTCCAGAATATCAAGATAAAAGAATAAATAAATCCGATGTGCAAAAAATGTTGAGAAAAATTAATTTTTATAAAAATAAAACTGCTGAAGCTGCAGGCTATGATAAAATGACAACTTTAATCGACATCTATTTGAAAAATGGAAAAAAAATTTCAGGTCGAGGAGATTTTGGTAAAGGAAGTCCTGCGATACCAATGTCTTATGATGAAGTTGCAGATAAATTTTTGGGTTGTGCAGAATTTGCTAAATGGCCAATTTTAAAATCAAAAAAAATAATTGAATTAGTTAAAGATTTAGAAAAAATTAAAGATATAAGGATCCTCGGAAGATTATTGAGTAAATAATTAAAAATTCAATTCAAAGTTGTGTTTTAAAATTTAAGGTTGCATTCAATTTCATACTATAATTATAATTATTTTTTAAATTAACTGAGGAAAATAAATAATGATAAATATAAAAAAAATACTTTCAGTATTATTTTCAGCAATTCTTTTAATCTCAGCGACAGCTACTAATTCAATCGCCATTGACAAAATACATTTTGTAATTGGCGGTGGTGCTGGGGGTGGTTGGGATGGAACTGCTAGAGGGACTGGAGAAGCATTAACAAAAGCTGGTTTTTTAAAAAGTGCATCATTTGAAAATATGTCAGGTGGTGGTGGAGGCAAAGCACTTGCTTATATGATTAATACTAAGCCTGAAAATACTGTCTTAGTTCAATCTACTCCATTAGTTTTAAGATCAATTACAAGACACAAAGGTTACGTAAGTGGCAGTGGTACTTTGTCTTATAAAGATGTTGTACCGATTGCTGGTGTAATAGGTGATTATGGTGCTATAGCAGTTGCTAAAAACTCACCTTATAAAAACTTTGCAGATGTTGTAAAAGCTTACAAAGCAGATCCTAATTCAATAAAAATGGCTGGTGGTTCTGTTAGAGGAAGTATGGATCATTTAATTGGTGCTTTAGCTTTTCAAGCTGCTGGAGCAAATCCGAACGACGTAGCTTATATTCCTTATGATGCAGGTGGAAAAGCATTAGCTGGACTTTTATCTGGGGAAACTCAAATTATCTCTACAGGTTTAGGTGAATTAATGGGTGCAAGAGACCAAGTAAGAATAATTGGTATCACTGCTCCTGACAGAGTATCTGATGCACCAGATGCACCAACACTTAAAGAACAAGGCTATGATGTACAATTCGTTAATTGGAGAGGATTTTTTGGTCCTCCAGGTATGAGCAACAAGGATAAAAAAGCTATTGCTAAAATGTTAGGAGATGTACAAAAAACTCCAGAGTGGGAGACAGTTAGAGCAAGAAACGCATGGGTGAATATATACAATCCTGATAAAAAGTTTGTTAAATTCCTTAAAACACAAACTAAAGAAATGACTGATCTAATGAAAAAATTAGGGGTTATTTAATCTTATAAAGATTAATAAATTAAAGAGCAGTGAATATAAATACTACAAAAATTATATCACTGCTCTTTTTTATTTTTTCAGCATTTTATTTGTACACAGCTTTTCAAATACAAGTTTTTGCTTTCGATGAAAATGCTCCATTTAATGCAAGAACTTTTCCAATTTATTTAGGTTATGCAGGTTTATTTTTTTCTGGATTAAAATTAATTCTACCAGATCCAGGCACTATTTGGGTAGACTATAAAAATCTGCAATATAAAAAAACTTTATTACTTATAATTGTTTCTATTATATATGGAGCTACAATTTTAAAATTTGGATATTTTTTAACTACTTCTTTATTTTTATTTACTTCTTATTATTTTTTGGGTGAAAGAAGATGGACTTTAATGTTTTTTTTATCTTTTCCATTTGTTGCAGTATTTATGTATTTTATTCATGGTGTTCTTGAAATTTATTTGAGGGATCCTTTTTTACAGGCAATTGGAGTAATGGGATGATTGAGGGGATAATCATTGGTTTAAAAACAGCTCTTTCGTTTCAAAATATTCTTATGGTAATGATAGGCTGTTTTTTTGGAACCATAATAGGTATGCTACCTGGGCTCGGTCCAATGACAGCTATAGCCTTAATGATACCAATTACTTATGGATTTGATCCAGCTACTGGTTTAATTTTAATGGCAGGTGTTTACTATGGAGCCGTATTTGGAGGTTCTACATCATCAATATTATTAAATGCTCCAGGGATTCCAGGAACAGTAGCCACAGCATTTGATGGTTATCCAATGGCACAACAAGGTAAAGCTGGTAAAGCATTAGCTATTGCAGCTTGGAGTTCATTTGCAGGTGGAACTTTATCTGCAATTTATTTATTATTTTTAGCTCCAAGTTTATCAAAAGTAAGTTTATCTTTTAGATCCCCAGACTATTTTGCTTTAATGATTTTAGGATTAACTGCTATTGCAGCTTTTTCATCAAAGGGGCAATTTTTAAAAGCAATGATGATGGTAGTTCTTGGTTTAATGTTAGCATCAGTTGGTCAAGATTCTTTATCTGATATTACGAGATTTACTTTTAATAATATGAATTTAACAGATGGTATAAGTTTTGTTCTCATCGTTATGTCAACTTTTGCAATGAGTGAGGCATTAACTATTATTCTTAAAAAAAAAGATCCAACTTCAGCAGCTAAACAAGTTTCACTAACAAAACTGGGTTCAATTAAAATCAATAAAGAGGAAAGAAGAAAGATGTACAGAACAATTCCAAGATCTTCTATAATGGGATTTTTAATTGGTGTGTTACCAGGGGCTGGTGCAACTATTGCATCATTTTTAGCTTACGGGATGGAAAGAAATTTAGTCAAGGATGAAGAAAAAGAAAAGTTTGGTAAAGGGAGCGTTAATGGGTTATCTGCGCCAGAAACAGCAAATAATGCTGCTTGTTCAGGATCCTTTGTTCCGATGTTAACCCTGGGGATACCAGGAAGCGGAACAACTGCCGTAATGCTAGGTGCTCTTTTGGGGTTTGGAATTCAACCTGGACCAAGACTTTATATGACTAATCCAGAAATTTTCTGGTCTGTTATTATTTCTATGTACTTCGGAATGGTTATATTGTTAATACTAAATTTACCATTAATACCATACATAGCTAGAATTCTAGCAGTTCCAAAAAATTATTTAATTCCATTAATTTTATTTTTTTCGATGACAGGAATTTATGTAATGTCATTTAATAACTTTGATATTTATTTAATGATAGGAATTGCTGTTATCGCAACATTTTTAAGGTTGTATGATTTTCCTATGCCTCCGCTTATATTAGCATTTATTCTTGGCGGTTTAATGGAAGAGAATTTAAGAAGATCATTGCTTTTGAGTAATGGTTCTTGGGAGTTCTTATGGGATAGAACTCTTACAATTTGTATTCTGGGTACAACAATTTTAATTGTTTTGTGGCACATTTATAAAACTTTAATTAAAAATAAATCTTAATTTAAAATTTTCTTATATTCCTCAATCTTATTAGACCAGTAGAATTTTGAGGATAATTCTTTAGCATTTTTACCAAAATGTAAATATTTTTTATTTTCAATCATAGAATTTAATGATGAATAAATTTCATCTAGATTATTTCCATCACATATTAATCCAGTTTTATCATGTTTAATTGCATCTGCTGCGCCACCATCAGCTCCACCTAAAGATGGAACTCCGTATTGTGCAGCCTCTATATAAGCTATACCAAAACCTTCAATTGAGCTTTTATATTTTATTGATGGCATCACAAATATATTTGATTTTGCCACTAAAGCATTTTTAAGTTCATCAGTTATTTCTTTAAAAAACATAACTTGACCATTTAAATTGAGTTCATTTACCAAATCTTTTAAATTTTGTTCTTCCTCTCCATAGCCAATACAAATGTAAACAATATTTGGATAAATTTGTTTTAAGTTTCTTAAAGCCATCAACACTTTTTCATGATTTTTTCTTTTATCAAATCTTGAAACTGTAATTAAACGTGGTGATTTTGTTCTAAGTAAGCTCTCAACTTTATTTAACGATGTCTTATTTAATTCTTGGACAGGACTGACTCCTGGATTTATCACAACAACTTTTTCTTGTTCTACACCGTTTTGAATAGCTAAATTCTTTGTATAATCAGAATTCGCTATTACTTTTTCAACACTATTTAAAACTTTGTTTGCTCTCTTATTTAAAGAGCTTCCTTTAGGGTGATTGATTTCTTTTCCGTGAATTAAACAATACTTTTTTTTATCAGTGTCCATTAATTCTAAACTTTTCCAATGATCAGCTATAATACCTTGAACTTTACTTTCTTTTAAATATTCATTAATTAGCTGTGCTTTTCTAATCTTTCTTAGGAATTTAATTCCACCGACTCTTTCAATTGAAAAATTTTCTTTTGTATCAAATTCTTTATGATTTTCGTAGTAATCAGCAAAAACTTTAATCATAAAGTTTTTAGACATTTCTTTCGCTAAACCCCACATCAAACTTTGCATACCACCCACCTCAGGTGGAAAAGATCTAGTAACAATTAAATACATTAACTATTTTTCCACTTAATACTACAGCCAGCACTTGGAGTTTGATTTTCAGGTCCTTTACCAGTTTCAGCAATTTGTTTCATTGCATTAAATAAATCGCTATCACCATCTCTTACAGGAATTAAATTTTTTAATTCTCTTAATCTACCTCGATATTGAAGCTCTAAATTTTTGTTGTATCCAAAAAAATCTGGAGTACATACCGCATCATAAGTTTTGGCTATCTCTTGTGTTTCATCAACTAAATATGGAAAACTGAATTGATTTTTTTTTGCAAATTCAATCATATTTTCAAACGAGTCTTCTGGATAATTCTCAGCATCATTGGCACAGATTGCTACAGCGTTAATTCCTAAATCTTTCAATTTTTTAGTATCCTCAGCAATATCTTTTGTAACTGCTTTAACATAGGGACAATGGTTGCAAATAAACATTATTAAGGTTCCATTTTCACCTTTTATATCTTCTAAAGATAAAATTTTATTATCAGTTGATTTAAGCTTAAAGTCGTGAGCCTTTTGACCGAAATCACATATTGGAGTTTGTATTGGCATAATGTAATAATATATAAATTATGTTTTACGATTTAAAAGATAAAAAACCAAAAAACTCTGGCGAGAATTGGGTAGCACCCAATGCGGTTGTGATTGGGGATGTAACTTTAGAAAAGAATACAAGTGTTTGGTTTAATGCAACTTTAAGAGGAGATATTGAAAATATTCATTTAGGAGAGGGATCAAATGTTCAAGATGGATGTGTTTTGCATACCGATCCAGGATATCCCATTAAAGTTGGAAAAGACGTAACTGTAGGTCATATGGTTATGCTTCATGGGTGTACGATTGGAGACAACAGTTTAATTGGAATTGGCGCAGTGATTCTTAATAACGCTAAGATTGGAAAAAATTGTATCATTGGCGCAAAAGCTTTAATTACTGAAAACAAAGAGATACCAGATAACTCTCTAGTAATTGGTTCGCCTGGTAAAGTTGTAAGGGAAGTCACTGAAGAGGAAAAGAAAGCAGTATTTGAAAATACAAAACACTATCAAGACAATTGGAAAAAATATTCTCAATCAATTTTTTAATTATTTACATGTGTTTTTTTAAGAAATTCCTTTTTACAATAATACTATCTACATTTTTTATTGCAGAGTCTTTTGCTGAGATAACTTATTTACAAATTTTAAAAGATCCGACAGATTTAAGATTAAATCTTCAGTATGCAAAAGAGCAAGAGTCTAAGGGTCGGTTTAAAGCTGTAATTGCGACTTTAGAAAGACTGAATGCTTTGTATCCAAACAATATAGATTTAAAACTCTATTTATTATCGATTTCAATTAAAACTGATAGCACAGAAAAAACCTTGAACTTGATTAGCAAAATTCAATCTAGTGATCAAATATCTGATGAAATCAAAAAGAAAGTTGAACAAATTTTTGATGATATGAATAAGAAAAAAATAGATAAAGAAATAATCGAAAAGAAAAAAAAAAGAAAAAAAGCTCAACTGGTATCCAAAAAAAAACAACCTGATGAAAAAAGTCCTTGGACTTGGTACGTTGAGTTAAGCTATACTAACATGCTTAATTCAAATATTTCTAGTATCTCAGACTCTAAAACACAATTTTCAGGTGGAAGTGTTGTTGCGATGACAGGTGTTGAGGGTGACAATTTAACAACGTTAAAAAATGGGTGGGGGGCAATCTATCAAATAAATTCCTCATCTAATCTATCTTTATATTCCAGTCATTCAACCTCAGAACAGAATAGAGCAACATCAGATGAAAATGATACTCAAACATTTTCAGCTACATATAGCAAATTTTTAGAAAATAATACTGTAACATCAACGTTCTCGTTCACTGATTTAAATACAAGAAGAGCTGCAGATACACTTACTAGAAATATTTCACTAGATAATCGATATTTTTTTAATGATAAAATAAAATTTTTAAATGGTATAAATCTTGGAACTTCAGAGGGAAATCAAAACCCCTCAAACCGAACTAAAAGAAACAGTAATACAAGAAAAAAAGGTTTGGTATTTGGACCAGAATATTATTTTACTCCTCAACATAATTTTAAATTGAAATATGCATTAACTGGTACAGATGCTATAGCTGATTATAATTCATTGGAAGATGAAACGGTTTCTGCATCTTACGCAAAAAACTTTAAATTTGGAAATTTAGGATTAACATATTCACTTTCTGATAAAAAATATAAGGAGCCAGATAGTGTATTAATTCATCCTAATATAAGTAGAAAAGATGATAGCAAAACAATGACTATTAGTTTCAGTGGTAACCTAAACCAATTGTTTTCATCACTAAATTTTTTCCCAGTTTCAGAAAAACTTGGCAACTTCTTAAATACAATAAGTTATAGTACTTCATGGTCAGATACTCAGTCAGAAAGCAACCTTTTACAATACAATTATAACAAAGAATCCTTTACATTTGGATTAACAAAAAGAACTTATTTTCAATGATTTATATTATGTTAAAGTATTATTTTTTATGAAATTATTTTTTAAAACGTTAATAATTTTTATATTTGCCACACAATCATTTGCGTCCTCTCAACAAATAGGAGTCATTGGCTTTGTGATCGGTAACGTTTTTAATCAAAAAGGAGAGGAATTAAAAGTAGGTGACCCAATATATTTTGGTGACACCATTAGTGCCGGTGCTGGAGCAAAATCACAACTTTTATTTATAGACGAAACAGTTATGACAATTGGCTCAGATACTAAATTAACAATTGATGATTTTATTTTCGATCCCTCAGCAAATGATGGTAAACTTTTAGCTTCAATTATAGCCGGAAGTGTAAAAATTCTTTCAGGAAAAATTAGTGAAATAAATCCAGCCAATTTAGAGGTAAAAATTCCTTCGGGTACAATTGGTTCTAGAGGAACTGAATTTAAAGCCTCAGTTGATCCATTGACCACTCAAAGTAAAATTTTACTTGTAGGACCTGGACCAAATAATTCATTAAATTTAAGAGCAGGAGCTGTTGAGGTATCAAATGAATTAGGAACAGTTACTTTGGACCAACCATATTTATTCACTGAGTTAACAGAAAACAGAGCGCCTACAGATGCAGTGGTTATTCCTCAAGCTGAATTAAAAATTTTTCAAAAATTAGAAGTTGAGCCTGAAAGTACAATTGCTCAATTATCTGGTGACGAAACGAGTACTGATGAAGAAAATTCTGAAACAGCTGAAGATAATACTGAGGAAGAAAATGTTACAATAGTTGAAAATGATAATTTACCAGAGGATGCAACAGAGGAATTAATTTTAACTGATGAGGCTGAAATAAATTCAATAATTAAAGATGAAATTTTTACTGATGACCAAAGTGAGGGTGACTTAGTTGTTGAAACACTAGTTGCAGCATTAGCAAAAGATGATGGTGGAATTACTGCTCAAATGTTAGGAAAATCTTTCTTAAGTAGTGGAAATGATATTAGACCAGATTTAGATTTACCTGAGGGTATGATTTTAAACTCAGAGGAAGCCAACACTTTTATAGAAGAAAAAGCAATGCAGGAAATAGAAAAAGTAATGTTAGTGAGTGCGAGAGTGAAGAATGTAGAATATGTCCCCACTAAATTTAATCAGTTAAGTGGTTTTGATGACATTAGAGTTCCAATTTTAAATGATGAAACAGGTGATGTTGTATTTCTTGATATGGGTAATATAGATTTTAAACCCCAAGTTTTACCAGCCAATTTTAATGAAGATCAACCTCAATTACTACCTAGAATACCAGAACAGTTATTTCTTAAAGGTGGTGATGAAAACGTATTTATAGACTTTGATGAAGGTCAATTTGTTGAAACAGTATTTGACCCTGAAATCGAAATACTGGATCAAAAATATCAAGCTGCCGTTAATGCAGGTGCTACTCAAGATGAAATAGAGGAAATATTTATTGAAATGGATGAAATCATGCAAAAAGCTGATGAGTCTAAGGTTACTATAAATATGAAGAGTATGGAAAATGAAATTATACCTGCAGGTTTAAATATGGATTTTTTAACTGCAGAGGAGTTTGTAAAGGAACAAGATAGTTTTTTATTTAGTACAGATGTTTATACTGAGTCTTGGGAACAGGCAGAAGAAGGAAAAGTAGCTATTTTTAAAATAGATGGTTCAGTTGATTATGTAGATCAAGAAGACGCAAATACTGCATGGGAAGAAGCTGATAAAGCTTATGAACAAGAGTTTGCCGAAGCTTTTCCTGAGATTTATCAAGCAGAAAAAAAAGCAGAAGCTTTAATGGCAAAAGCAGATGCCCAGGCAGAAGAATTGTTTTTAAATATTGATCAATTAATTCAATCAGGGGCTTCAGATGAAGAAATAGAGGAAGCATTTATAAAAGTTGATGCTGAGTTAAGTCAAGCTTATTTCGAAGTTGATGCAGCATTTGAGGAAGTAATGCTGGTTGAAATGAAAACCGATGTATTAATGATGGCAGAAGAAGCTGCAAGTTTAAAGTTCGAAGTAAATAATGCTAAAAAGACTGGTATGCTCAACGGTAAAGAATTGTCAGAAGCAGAGATAAAAGAGTTTGAAGAAGAAGTAAAATTTTTAGAATTGGCGGTTGAGGATACTAAAGAGAACTATCTAGAAGAGGTAAAATTTGTAAATCAAGTATTAGACGTTAGACAAGCCGATATGCAAGTAGAATTTGAAATTCCAGAAATAGATTTTCAATTAGCTTCATTAGACATTGAACAAAATTTACAGATACAAGAAGTACAAATTCAAGAAGAACAAGGATTGCAACAAGAATTTCAAGCAATAGAAATGTTCTATATTGAGCCAGAAGCTTTCCTTGAAGAGCCAGAACG
This sequence comes from uncultured Pelagibacteraceae bacterium, assembly GCA_902524865.1. Classification (GTDB taxonomy): domain Bacteria; phylum Pseudomonadota; class Alphaproteobacteria; order Pelagibacterales; family Pelagibacteraceae; genus Pelagibacter. The sequence goes on from CABZEV010000002.1 coordinate 27,781, forward strand.
TCAGATTGATGCTGTACAACAACAAAATACAATTAGCGCTGGTACCACTACATATGCAGATTTAAATACAAAATCAAGTGGAACAGATACTTATAATGGATCAAGAACAAATTTAACTATTACTTCAGCTGCAAGTAATGCATCTGTAGCAGCATCAGTTGGTACGGTTGTTGGGGGGTTTTCACCAGTGCACGTAATAGATTATTCCAACAGACAAATAAAACAACAAGTAATAATTGATGTCATGGCTTTAGGGCGAAACACAATGGGTAGAATATCTTTAATAGAGAAGACCCATAGTTATAGCGCAAGTGATACTGGAAACGTTACACCAAGTGCAGCATTTACAGTGGGACAAATGGGTCTTGGCATTGAAGTTAATTCTAGTTTGACTTCAACTGTTTCGAATGATGTTACAGCAGGATCCACATATCTTGAAAATGAAGAACTTCCAAGTTTAACAAATTATTTAATTACAGTTTCATCAGAGGCAACCAATACAACTGGTGTTGCAAATTCTATACAAACAACCGTGACAGTCGAATCTGATGGTGGTGTAGCTGGCAACACTAATAAAGCTTCAGGCACAGACAGTGGGGCAACAAAACAATAGAATCAATATATATGCCAACTTACACAGTCACAAATTCAAACTTTAGTTTTTCCTCAAGACAACAAAAAAAATTAGCAGAGGGTATAACCAAAGTTCATAATGTAGTAACAGGGGCTAATACTTATTTTGCTCAAGTAATTTTTAATAAAACTAAAACAGACAATCATTTTATGGGAGGAAAGAAAGTTAAGGAGCCTTCATTATTTCTACTTGGTCAAATTAGAGCTGGACGATCAAAAGAGGTAAAAGATAAATTAATCTCAGATTTAAAAGATGTATTAGTTAAAAATTCAAAATTAGATGAAACCCAAGTTTGGGTTTATATTAATGATCTTCCCCCATCTCAAATGATTGAATATGGTGCAGTTTTACCAGAATCTGGTAAAGAGAGCGAATGGTTTAATAACCTATCTAGTAAATTAAAAGATAAACTTTCAAAGATTGAGAGATGAAATTATACAAAAACTTAAGGAACTAACCAGGTATCCTTATTATTTTCTAAATCAAATTTAGCTCTTCGATGACCTTTGGCAGCAAGATATAACCATTCAATACATTTTATTTTACATTTTATAACCGCAAAGTTTTTGTAACCTTCCTCGCTTTGTTCCATTGTATAATCAAAATCTTCTAATTTAGATATCATACCAGATGTTGGACTTTCTGATGCAGTTCCTGGAGGACTATCAGTTAAATAACATCTTCTACTTATATGTTGGGTTTTTTTCCAAGATTCTTCTGTTGTAAAATTTTGATTATTAACTTCACACTCAACTTTTACTCTTAATTGTATCTTTTCTTCTTTATCGTAGAAAACTAGAGAAGCATTATTATTTTTCATAAGAATATCTACTTTTGGCGATCTTAAATCAGTATGGAATTGCAATAGATTAATCAATCTATCTGATTTTCTAAGAACAACAATTCTACCATCAACCTCATCTTGATGAGCACAAATAAAAACGGGAATTCTAAAAGGAGAACCTCTATTTGTCACAGCATCATCCAGCATTGACCAATACTTATTTTTTATTTCCTCGAAATTTTCATAGTATGCCGGTTGCATACATTACTTTCTAAATCTTTTAATTAAACTCGATGTATCCCAACGATTACCACCTAATCCTTGTACTTCTTCATAGTATTTATCGACAAGTTCCGTAACAGGTAATAAAGAACCATTATTTTTAGCTTCATCCATTGCAATTTTTAAATCTTTTCTCATCCAATCAACTGCAAAACCAAAGTCAAACTTATCATCTATCATTGTCTTGTACCTATTTTCCATTTGCCATGATTGAGCTGCACCTTTCGAAATAACTTCAATTACATCCTCCATATTTAGTCCAGCCTTCATACCAAAGTTAATAGCTTCAGATAGTCCTTGTACTAAACCAGCAATACAAATTTGATTAACCATTTTGGCAAGTTGTCCATTGCCTGCATCACCAAGTAGTTTCATTTTTTTACTGTAGCAATCAATTTTATCTTTTGCTTTATCAAAATCTGCTTTATCACCTCCAACCATCACTGTTAGCGCGCCATTCTCTGCTCCAGCTTGTCCACCAGATACAGGAGCATCTAATGCACCAAATCCATTTTTCTTTGCATAATCATATATCTCTCTAGCAATTTTTGCTGAGGCTGTAGTGTTATCAATATAGACTGCGCCCTTTTTAATTGTTTTGAAAGCTCCTTTGTCACCAAAAGTTACTTCTTTTAAATCATTATCATTACCAACACAGGTAAAAATATATTCAGCATCTTTAGCTGCATCCGCTGGAGTTTCAGCCATTTTACCTTTGTATTCTCCAATCCATTTTTCTGCTTTTGATTTTGTACGATTAAAAACAGTTACATTGTGACCACCTTTTGATATATATCCTGCCATTGGATAGCCCATTACACCAAGACCTATGAAAGCAACATTACAGCTCATAATTTTTTATGTTTAAAAGTTTAAGTATAAAAGTAATTATATTTGGGTTTATCTTTACATTTTTTTCTAGTTTTGGACAGAGTTTTTTTCTTGGTTTATTTAATTCAAGTATTAGAGAAACACTTTCAATAACTCATGGACAATTTGGCTCAATTTATGCTTCGGCAACATTATTGAGTAGTTTTCTTTTAATTTGGGTTGGTAAAAAAATTGACGACATAAATATTTTTAGATTTGCTTTATATGTAACTCTTTTGTTAGCTTTTTCTTGTTTTTTCTTTTCAAAAATTTCATCAATAATTTTTTTATTTATTGCTGTTTTTCTAATGAGGTTTTCCGGTCAAGGATTAATGTCTCATACTGCAACGACAACGATTTCAAGATTTTTTACTAAATCTAGAGGCAAAGCTCTAAGTATTGGTTGGTTTGGATTATCAACCGCAGAATTTATTTTACCAGTTTTAATTGTCTATTTACTTACTTTAAATGCATGGCAAAACATTTGGTTATCTATTTCTATATTTATACTATTATTTTTACCATTTATTTCTTTTGCATTAATTAAAAATTTGAACTTTGACTCGAGAGAAGAAGTAAATGATCAAAATTTTGTTGAAAAAGAAATTAAAAATTGGACACGAATTGAGGTTTTAAAAGATTATAGATTTTATATAGTTTGTTTGAATATGTTAGCAATGCCTTGGATTGCTACTGGTGTATTTGTTTATCAGTCATATATAACAGAGTCAAAAGAGTGGGGTGAATTTGTCATAGCACAATCATTTATGGCTTACTCTGTCTTATCAGTGATTACTTTGTTGGGCTCTGGTTTTTTAATCGATAAATTTACAAGTAGAAAATTATTGATCTTTATGAATATACCTTTGTTGATTTCAATGTTTGTTTTGTTTTATTTAGATATTTCTATTTCTGCTTTTGTATTTCTTGGTTTAATTGGAATTTCAAATGGGCTTGCCAATGTCTTGGGGTCCTCTACTTGGGCTGAGATTTATGGCGTAAAATACATTGGATCAATTAAAGCATTAACAACAGCATTGATGGTATTTTCTACTGCTTTTGGCACAGCTTTATTTGGATTGTTAATTGACAAAGGCTTTACTATTGAGCAAATAGCAGTGATTTCATTTGTATATATTTTCTTATCTTTAATAGCTCTATTCGTGGTTAGAAACAGGTTAAATCCTGAATATATTAAATAGTCCTTGCTTTTTTTAATTACAGCTTATAGATAACCGGCATGGCAAGAGTTACAGTTGAAGATTGTATTGATAAAGTAGATAGTCCATATGAATTAGTTTTGGTTGCAAAAGAAAGAGCAACTCAACTTAATACTGGAATAGAACCAACTTTAGATCGTGATAACGATAAAAATACAGTTATTGCATTAAGAGAAATAGCTGAAGAAAATATCAAAGTAGACGATCTAACTGAAAGCGCTGTCTATAAATTAAGAAAACATGTAGAGCAAGTTGACGATGGCGCTGAGGCTGATGAGGATGTTGGTGATGATTTTGAAAGTTTATATAAAGGTGAAATCTCGAAAAGTGGAACTCCTATTCTACCATCTAAAAGAGCACGAAAAGCTCCAGAAAAAATTCAAGTTTCTAAAGATGATTTAGCAGAATTGTCTGAGACAGCTAAGCCAGACGTGCCAGAAGCTCCTGTATCCGAAGATGCTGAAGCCGAACTGGGAGACGTCTCTTTAGATCAAGTGTCTGAAAGTGAAGATCAAGCAGCAGACGACACAGACACTTCAAATTCTTAAAATTTATTAATTACAAAATTCCTTTATAATTTTTTGTCGATGTTCATCTAAATCAGGTATGTCACCTCTTATTTTTTCATCTTTATAAGATGACATTTTTATTGGGTTACCAGCCAGTTTAAAATCTCCAACAACTTTGTGAAACGCTTTAACAATCATGTTTCTAGACTCTATTTGTGGGTTTTCAACAGCCTCTTTAATATTGAAAATTGGTCCACATGGAATTTTATCTTTTTCCATTTCACTAACCCAATCACTTGTTTTTTTACTTAATAATTTTTCCTCTAAAATTTTTTTTAGTTCATCCATATTTTTTGCTCTAGATGAGTTATCTGAAAATTTTGGATCTTTACTTATCTCTGGAATTTTAAGAAGGTTACAAAGTTTTTCAAAAAGTTTATCATTTCCAGCTGCAATGATTATGTAATTATCTTGTGTCTTAAAGGCTTCAAAGGGTGCAATTGATGGATGTCTTGATCCCATTGGTTTTGGAATTTCATTTTTAGACAGATAACGTGCTATAGCGTTTTCTAATATAGCTATTTGACAATCAAGCATAGAAACATCTATGAACATTCCTTTTCCAGTTTTTTGTCTATCATATAAAGCTGCATTAATACCTATCGCAGTGAAAAGCCCAGCAGTAATATCACCAATTGAGGTTCCAACTCGAGTAGGTTCAGAGTTTGGTTGACCAGTAACACTCATTAAACCACCCATGCCTTGAACCACCATGTCATAAGCAGGCAATTCTTTAAGTGGACCAGTTTGACCAAAGCCTGACGCTGAAGCATAAATTAGTTTTGGATATTTCTTATTAACATCTTTCCAGCCAAACCCCCATTTTTCTAAAGTTCCGGGTTTAAAATTTTCAACTAGAATATCTGCTTTAGATAAAAGTTTTTCAAAAATTTTTTTATCTTCTTCATTTTTTAAATTAAGAGCAATACTTTCTTTTCCTCTATTAAGAGACATGAAATAAGCTGAGTAATCTTTTATAAATGGTCCAAATTTTCTTGAGTCATCTCCAATTTCAGGCGCCTCAACTTTAATTACTCTAGCTCCTAAATCAGATAATATCATAGTACAATAAGGACCAACTAATACCCTTGTTAGATCAATTACTAGTAAGTTTTTTAAAGGTCCATCCATATTACTTAGTCTTAATTGAGTTTTTGTCGACTTGACTCTTATTAATAAGTTCATTTTAATTGAATTATTAAAAATAACAATAGAGGGAAAAATAATGTTAAAAAGAATATCTTTATGTTTAAGTGCATTAGTTTTTGTTTTTACTACTATTGGTTCTGCTTATGCGGTTACGCTAAAAGCAAGTCACCAATGGCCTGGTACTCCAAGAGCTGATGGATCTTTTGATCCACGTCATGAAATGGTTCAAATCATTGCTGACGAGGTTAAAAAAGCAAATGTTGGAATAGATATCAGAATTTATCCAGCTAAATCATTATACAAACCAAAAGAACAGTGGAAACCTATGACAACTGGTCAGTTAGATATTTCTGCTTTTCCTTTAGCATACGCATCTAAGTTTCATCCAGAATTTGATGCAACATTAATGCCAGGAACAGTAAAAAATCATGATCACGCATTGAGATTTAATAAAGGTCCAATGATGACTGAAATTAAAAAAATCATTAATGATGCTGGTGTTGTAGTTTTATCTGATGCTTGGTTAGGCGGTGGTTTTGCTTCAAAATCAAAATGTATTAAAAATCCTAGCGACGCAAAAGGACAAGTGATGAGAGCTGCTGGTAAAGCATTTAACCAAATGTTAGAGGCTGCAGGAGCAGGTATACAGAGTATGCCATCATCTGAAATTTATACTGGTTTACAAACCGGTGTTTTAACAGGTGCTAATACTAGTTCAGGAAGTTTTGTGAGTTATAAAATTTATGAACAAGTTTCATGCGCAACACCTCCAGGAAAATTTGGATTATGGTTTATGTATGAGCCAATTCTGATGTCTAAAAAGTCTTTTGATGCACTAAATTCTAAGCAGCAAAAAGCTTTGATGAAAGCAGGAAAGGTTGCTGAAAAATACATGACAGCTCAAGTTGAAAACTTAGATAAAAAGTTTGAAGAAGCTTATAAAGCTGCAGGTGTTAAATTAGTATACATGAACGAAAAAGATCATGCTGCGTGGGTAGAGATTGCAAAAAAATCATCTCACAAAGCATTTGCTGATAAAGTTCCAGGTGGCGATAAGCTAATGGAAATGGCTTTAGCAGTTAAATAAAATAATATATAAAGAACCCCTATTTATTCTTATTAAATAGGGGTTTTTTTATGAAAAAAAAATATCTTAAATTTTGTGATTTTATAGCAAAAGCTTGCGGTGCTTTTGCTGTATTAGCTTTGCTTTTATCAATTTTAGTTATTGTAGAGTTAGTTTTTGAGAGATATTTTTTTCAAAGAGCAATTACTTGGCAAACAGAATTAGTTACCATGTTATTAGTTGCATCAACTTTCATAGGAAGTGTGTATGTGCTTAGTGAAAAAGCTCACGTTAGTATGGAATGGATTTATGATTTCCTTTCTAAAAAAAATATCATTCGCTTAAAAATTTTTACTTCCTTATTAAGTTTATTATTTTTTCTAATTTTATTTTATTTTGGATTTTTAATGGTTGAAGAGGCATTCACAAAAAATTATTCGACTGGAACAGTTTGGGATCCACCTTTATGGATACCGTATTCTTCAATGGCTTTAGGCGCTATACTAATGATTCTTCAATATATAGCTGAAATTATTAAACTAACTGATGATAAGGATTATAGTTAATGGATCCATTGATAATAGCTTTAATTGTTGCAGTTTTTACTCTACTGGTGCTTTTTTCTGGTATCCCAATTGCTTTTGGTTTGAGTTTTGTATCAATAGTTCTTTTAGTGTCATTTGAAGGTTTTCAAATGCTCGATGTTTTTGCTGAAACATTCTTTGCTGGATTAAATTCATTTGTTTTACTCTCAATACCAATGTTTATTTTAATGGGAATGGCTGTTGCTAATTCTCCTGCGGGGAAAGATTTGTATACAGGATTAGATAGGTGGCTTTGGAGAGTACCGGGTGGACTAGTTATTTCTAATATTGGAGCATGCTCAATTTTTGCTGCATTAAGTGGATCAAGTCCTGCAACTTGTGCAGCCATTGGAACTATGGGAATACCCGAAATGAGAAAAAGAGGGTATTCAGATCAAATAGCTACAGGAACTATTGCTGCTGGTGGAACACTAGGAGTTTTAATTCCTCCAAGCATTGTTTTAATTGTTTATGGAATTGCAACCGGGACATCAATTGGAAGATTATTTTTATGTGGGTTAGTACCTGGTTTTATGTTGGCAGGTATGTTTGCAATTTGGGCACTTATCCATAGTTATTTTATAGATAAAGATGCTGCAAAAGCTTTACGAAACAGGGTAAAGCCAACATTAAAAGAAAAACTTGAAGTATTACCAAGAATTCTTCCATTTCTAGCAATTATTGCTGGGGTTTTATATGTTTTGTATGGTGGGGTTGCAACTCCATCTGAAGCATCTGGAGTTGGGGCTTTCTTAGTTTTTGTCTTGATAGCTGTTGTCTACAAAATTTATCAGCCAAAAAAGATTTGGAACATTGTAAAAGTATCAATGAAAGAAAGTGTAATGATAATGTTCATTATTGCAGCTTCTTATCTTTTTGCATTCACTCTTTCACAACTTTACGTAACTCAATCATTAGCTCAAAGTATGGTTGAGTTAAGTTCAAATAAGTGGGTTGTATTTATTTTAATTAATATATTTCTTTTGATTGCTGGTTTCTTTTTACCTCCGGTGGCTGTAATTGTTATGACTTCTGCAATTTTGTTGCCCGTAATAACAACTTTAGGATTTGATCCTTATTGGTTTGCAATTGTATTTACTATCAATATGGAAATAGGATTGATAACACCTCCTGTAGGATTAAATCTTTATATTATAAAGGGTATTACGCCAGATGTAAGTTTATCTGAAATTTTAAAAGGCTCTATTCCTTTCATGATAATTATGGCATTGGCTATTTTAATTCTATGTATTTTTCCTGAAATTGTTACATGGTTACCTGATAAAATCATGGGTAAGGCACTTGGATACTAAACAAAAAATTAATAGAAAAGTTTCAGTCGCTCCAATGATGGATTGTACTGATAGGCACGATCGTTTTTTTCTCAGATTAATGAGCAAAAATGTAATGCTTTATACTGAGATGGTTGCCACAAAATCTGCAATTCATGGGGATAGAAATAAAATTTTATCATTTAGCCCTGAGGAAAAACCCTTGGCTTTACAGGTTGGTGGATCTGACAAAAATGAATTAGCAGAGGTTGCAAAAATTGCAGAGGACATGGGATATGATGAAATAAATATTAATCTTGGATGTCCAAGCAAAAAGGTTCAAAAAAATAAGTTTGGCGCATGTTTGATGAAGGAACCAGATTTAGTAGCAGAATGTATTCATACTATGGTTAAAGCGTGTAAAATTCCCGTAACAGCTAAAACTCGCATAGGTTTTGATAATGTTGAAGATTTTGATTATATAAATAATTTTATTCACAGATTAAGAGACGTAGGCACTAAAACATTCATTTTGCATGCAAGAAAAGCAATGCTTTCTGGATTGTCACCAAAACAAAACTTAAATATTCCAAAATTAAATTACAACATGGTTTATGAGATTAAAAAAGCAAATCCAGATTTAGAAATAATTATAAATGGTGGAATAACTAAAGTGAGTGAAATAAATCATCATATGAAGTTCTGCGATGGAGTAATGATTGGCAGATCAATCTACCAAAATCCATATTCATTGGTCGAAATTGAAAAAGAAATATTCAAAACAAATGACAATCCTTCAAGAGAAGAAGTGGTTAAAAAACTTTTAGAATATTTGGATAATGAAGTAAAGAAGGGAACCAAAGTAAATCACATAATGAGACACACAGTTGGTTTGTACCATGGTCAGGTAGGCTCTAAACAGTGGAAAAGATATTTAAGTGATAATATGATGGCAAGAGACTCTGATTTTCAAAAGGCAAAACATATTATGACCATTGTTCAAAATAATGAAAAAGCCAATCAAGTAAGTTCCTAATGGAAATAATTGCCACTGCTGAATTAGTAAACTTGTTATTTGTTTTAGCAGTTGCGGCTGCGGGAGCAGGTTTTATGGCTGGATTATTGGGAGTGGGTGGTGGTATTGTTATGGTTCCAGCGCTCTATTACGCTTTTACTGTTTTGGATTTCGATATCGTTACAAGAATGCATCTTTCAGTTGGAACATCACTTGCAATAATTATTCCAACGTCAATCATTTCAACAATGACCCACAAAGAGTATGATGCTGTTGATTTTAAAATGGTCAGATCATTTGGAGTTTTTATTTTAGTAGGTGTTATTGGTGGAACTTTCTTGGCTGTTAATTTAAAAACTCCTGCATTAGTTTTATTTTTTTCAATCTTCGCACTAATGGTTGGATTGTTTTTTATTTTTTTAAGAGAAAAACTGGTAGATAACCCAAAACAAATTTCAGCCTTAGTAAAAAATATTTCTGGTGTAATTATTGGATTTATATCTGTGCCTTTAGGAATTGGAGGTGGATCTTTAATGGTTCCTTTTATGAGGACCTTTGGATATGACATTAGAAAATCAATAGGCACAGCAGCAGCAGTTGGATTTTTGATTGCTGTAACAGGAACTATTTCAATGATAACTGGTGGTAAAATAATTGATAATGTAAATACCCCCTATAGCGTTGGTTACATAAATCTATTAGGCTTTGCAGTATTTGTACCTGTTACTATGGTTATGGCTCGAATAGGAGCTAAAGTTGTTCATAAAATTGATAAGAAGTTACTCAGTAAAATTTTTGGGATATTTTTAATTTTAGTATCAATACGATCGTTTATCGAGTATTTAAGTATAAATTAAAAATATAAAAATTGACTGACTCCCTTACAAATCTAAATTACTTTTATTTAATTATTTTAATGGTCATTGCTGCCGTACCAGTTGGTTTTTTTGCTGGACTTTTTGGGATTGGAGGTGGCTTAATATCAGTCCCATTTCTTTTTTTTATATTTGACTTTTTAAATCTTACTGATGATTACACAATGCACTTAGCTGTTGGTACTGCATTTTTCATTACAATATTTACCTCTACAGCTTCAGTTCTTACACACAGAAAACATAATGCAGTTGATTTAAGTATTTTAAAAATTTTTGGATTTTTTGTTATTTTAGGAGTTTTTTTTGGATCCTTTCTAGCAGCTATTTTAAAAACAAAATATTTAGTTCTTTTTTTTTCAATTGTTGTTTTCATTTTTGGTGCATACTTGCTTTTACAGCAAGAAAATTCTAATAAAATCAAACCTAGTTTTGGTTTTTTTCCTAAAGCTATTTTAGGATTTATATCTGGTTCAATTTCTGCCCCTATGGGTATTACAGGTGCAATGATGAATGTTCCTATATTAAGATTTTTTGGCTATCCAATTACAAAAGCTATAGGGAGCGCTGCTGCAATCGGTTGGGTTATTTCCATTTCTGGAACAATAGCATTTTTTTCAACTGGAGTTTATTTAGATGTTAGTATGCCTTTAAGCATTGGTTTTGTAAATATCCCAGCTTTTTTAATATTTGTTCCAATAACAACTATAATGGCAAGAGTAGGAGTTAATACAGTGCATAAAATGAGTAAAATTAAAGCTCAAAGAATGTTTGGGGTTTTTCTCTATGTTATTGGAACAATTTTTATATTTAGATATTTTAGTTTATGATTAATTTAAAATTATGAAAGAAATTATTAAAGTTGTTAAAGAAAAACTTGTAGCTAAATATTTGAAAGATGGTTCACTTAAAAACTATTCAAAGAGAGCTAAGAAATTTAAGCCAAGAATAAAAGCAAGATTAAGAAAGAATAAACAAATTATAGGTAAAAATATTGGTAATTTTTTTGATTGGATTAAAGGCTCAGAGTTAGTTGAGTTGAAAGAGTGTAATACTAAAGAGGATCCTGTAAGACCAGAACTTGATAATACTTTTAGAAGAAGTTATGGAAGAAAAATTTTTGGGGTTAAGTATAAAGGAGAAATCCATGCCGTCATGTGTTTTGCTTATACGAATGAAATACCAAAGTCTGTTGAGGAGCTAGATATTATGAGCCAAGATGCTCATTTACAGAGTACTCTGAGGGGACAGAATGTAGGCAAAATTGCTATTGCCTATACTGTTTGGTCTAAAAAAAAAGGTGGTGGAAAATTAATTGTCAAAGAAGTATTTAATAAAATAAAAAAATCAAATCATCTTAACAGATTAGTTACTTTATCTCCTTTAACAGATATGGCTTATAAATTTCATATAAAAAATGGCGCTAAACTAATTAGTGTGAACGAAACAACTCAAAATTTTGAATATAAAGTTATAAAGAATAAAAAGTACTAAAAAAAAGGGTGGCTTCAGTCTCCCTCTACCACCCATAGTTAAAAATTATTCGATTCTCCTTGCGAATCAAAATATTTTTTTCAAAAAAATTATCTTATTGTGCACGTAAAAAGTGAAATAATTAAAAAACTTCAATTCAAACACATGGTTTATATTTAAAATAATTAAAATAGTGTTATTTTTTAATATGGCTTTAAAAAAAAAGGATAATAATAAATCTAGTAGTCAAGATAGTAAAAAGGGTAAATTTAATATGAACCCATTTCATTTCATTGAACAAAGTAAAAACAAATTAGAGAATTTTTATAAAAAACTCCAAAAAGAAAGAAAAATAAACAAACAGAGGTCCGAAAAGCAGAGAATTATTTACGAAAAAAGAGAACTTGAGAATCAAAAAAAACAAGCTCAAAGAGAAAAAGAAGAAAGAATAAAAGAGGAAAAAAAACAAATTTTTGAACAAAGAAGACTGATTATTGAAAATGAAAAGCAAAATAAAAAAAATGAGGAAAAACGAAAAAAGATCGAAGCTAAAAGGATATTTATTGAACAACAAAAAATTAAAGATGAGGAAGCTAGAAAAATAAGAGAGGATGCTAGAAAGATCAAAGAAGAAGAACTTAGATTAAGAATGTTAGAGAGACAAAGAGCTAGAGAGGAAAAAATAAAAATAAAAGAGCAAGCTTTAAAAGAAAAGGAAATTAAGTCACAGCAGTTAAGAGAAGAGAAAGAGAGAAACAGACAAGAACAAATTAAACTTAATGATATACAAAAACAAAAAAGATTAGATGAAGAACAAAGAACAAGAGAAGCCGCTAAAAGACTAAAATATGAGGAAGAAAAACTAAAAGAGTCAGAGTTAAGATTAAAAGAGATTGAAAATGAGAGACAAAAAGAGATAGAAAGACAAATCTCACAAGAGCAAGCAGAACAGAAAGTTAAAGAGGAGAAATTAAGGCTTAAAGAGGAAAAAATTAAAGCAGAAGAAGAAGAGAGATTTCTACGTCAAAAAGAAGAATTTGAAAGAACAGAGAAATTAAGAAAAGAAGAAGAGGAACAAAAAAGAATAGAAGAAGAAAAAGAACGAGAAATAAAACAAAAATTAGAAGAAGAACAAAGAATACTAGATGAAGAGAGAAGGTTGAAAGAGTGGGAGGAAAAATTTGATTTAGAGCAAAAAAAGAAGGAAGAGGAATTAATTAAAAAATTTTATAGCGACAAATCTTTAAATAAAAATGAACCGGAAGAAGAATGATTAATTAAATTTTTTGGTCGTATTCACCAATTTTACCGGTTTTTTGAAGTAGAGAGTCTATAAATCTAAATATTTTTAATTTTCTATCATCGGATGTAGGACTTTCTGTTACAATTACTAACGAAGGTTTGTTAGAGGAAGCTCTTATCAAACCCCATGAGCCGTCTTTAAATGAAAATCTAACTCCATTTACTGTCAAGATTTCCTTAATTTCCTGCTCATCTATTTTAACTTTTTCATTTTTCAGTTTTTCAATATCTTTAACAATTTTATCGACTAACACATATTTGTCCTCATCCTTACAATAGGGAGCCATAGTAGGTGTTTGAAATGTTTTGGGAATATCTTTTATGATATCACTTATTTTTTTGTTCTGATTATCTAATAAATGACAAACTTGAATAGCCGAATTAATACCATCATCATATCCATATCCTAAAGGTTGATTGAAAAAAAAGTGTCCGCTTTTTTCAAATCCAGCCAAGGCGTTTTCATTGTTAACTTTCCTTTTGATATGTGAATGGCCAGTTTTCCAATAAATAGTTTTACATTTATTAGAATTTAATAACTTATCATTGGCATACAATCCTGTTGACTTTACATCTACTACAAAAACTGAATTTTTATATTTATTTGATAAACTTCTTGCAATTAATAATCCTATTTTATCTGAAAATATTTCATTACCTTCATTATCGATTACTCCTACTCTGTCACCATCACCATCAAATCCAAAACCGATATCAGCATTATTTTTTTTAACAGCATCCGAAATTGCATGTAACATTTTTAAGTCCTCTGGATTAGGATTGTATTTAGGGAAGGTCCAGTCTAAATTACAATCAAGTTCTATTACGTTACAACCAATTCCACGCAAAATATCGGGAGCAAAAATTCCTGCAGTTCCATTGCCACAAGCAACTACTGCTTTAATTTTTTTTTTAATTTTATTGTTTTCTACTAAGCTTTGTTTATATATATCTTGAAAATTTTCTATTTTTTTTTCCTGACCTTGTCCGTTTATAAAATTTTTACTTAATGTTATTTCTTTTAATTCCTGCATTTCATCAGGTGCATGTGTTAATCCTTTCTTAATACCCATTTTAACGCCCGTCCAACCATTATCATTATGACTTGCAGTTACCATTGCAACAGCATCAGAATTAAAATGGAATTGTGCATAATAAACCATTGGAGACAAAGACAAACCTACATCTTCAACATAACAACCCGTTGAAATTAAACCTTTTTTAAGTGCTGCTTTTATATCCTCGCTATAAGATCGATAATCATGACCAACAATTACTTTTGGATTAGTTTTGTTTGTTTGTTTTATTATTTGTGTGCCTAATCCTTTACCAAGATTCGCTATGCCTAAGATATTTATGTCTTTTTCATACACCCATCGAGCATCATATTCTCTAAATCCATAGGGGTCGATTTTTAAATTTCCTGACATTATTGTTAATTACTTACATTTTTTTTAATTTTTTTATTGATTTTTTTTCCTTGTGTTCTATAAATGTTCTATTGATTTGTTATTTATATAGTGTATTAACGCTAAACGCACACAACATATAGTTGTTTTCGTACTAATAACAAAATATAATACAAAATTATGAATAAAATTCTATCGCAGGCCCTGAAGAAAGCTGTCTCTGAATATAGTCCGCAAGTTAAAGAAGTAGAAAAAAATAATAGACCGGATCTTTTTTCACTTAATAATGAAACTGAACTTTTTCAGAATGATAAAGGTATCATAATCAAAATAGATCGCTCGCGAGATACGAACTTAACTGATTTTGGTAAGGCAACTTTGAAAGATAGATATCTTGGACATAATGAGTCTTACCAAGACTTGTTTGCAAGAGTTGCAAGTACATATGCTGACGACAATTTACACGCTCAAAGAATTTATAATTACATTAGTAATCTTTGGTTCATGCCAGCAACCCCAGTTTTGTCGAATGGTGGAACAAAAAGAGGACTACCCATTTCTTGTTTTTTGAATGAAGCTTCAGATAGTCTAGGTGGTATTTTAGATCTTTGGAGTGAAAATGTTTGGCTAGCTGCAAAGGGTGGAGGTATAGGAAGTTATTGGGGTAATTTAAGATCAATTGGTGAAAAGATTGGTAAAGTCGGAAAAACTTCTGGGATCATTCCATTTATTAAAGTTATGGATTCTTTAACTATGGCAATAAGTCAAGGATCTTTAAGAAGAGGTTCAGCTGCTTGTTATCTTCCTATTGATCATCCTGAAATAGAAGAGTTTATTGAAATGCGAAGACCAACTGGAGGTGATCCAAATAGAAAAGCTTTAAATTTACATCACGGAGTTTTAGTTTCAGATGCATTTATGCGAGCTGTTGAAACTGATGATCAGTGGGCACTTAAAAGTCCGGCTGATGGATCTATTCAACAAACTATATCTGCAAGAAATTTATGGATTAGGTTGTTAACAGCTAGAATTGAAACTGGTGAACCATACATTATTTATATAGATACAGTTAATAGACAAATTCCACAACACCACAAACTTGCAAACTTAACTGTAAAAACTTCTAATCTGTGTAGTGAAATAACTCTTCCCACAGGTATTGATAAAGATGGAAGAGACAGAACAGCTGTTTGTTGTTTATCGTCTTTAAATTTAGAAAAATATGATGAATGGAAAGATGATTCAAACATGATTAGTGATGTAATGAGATTTTTAGATAACGTCTTATCAGACTTTATTAACAAAGCTCCAGACCAATTTAAAGATGCAAAATATTCTGCGGAGAGAGAAAGAAGTGTCGGTCTCGGAGTTATGGGTTTTCACTCATTTTTACAAAAACACAGAATTCCACTTGAGTCTGTAATGGCTAAATCCTGGAATAAAAAAATATTCAAACAAATTGATGAACAAGTTAATAAAGCATCAAAAGAATTAGCTGAAGAGCGAGGTTCATGTCCAGATGCAGCGGAATATGGATTTAATGAAAGATTTTCCAACAAGACAGCAATAGCGCCAACCGCTTCTATTTCAATTATATGTGGAGGAGCTTCTCCTGGGGTTGAACCGATTGCAGCTAATAGTTATACGCATAAAACTTTGTCAGGATCTTTTAATGTTAGAAATAGATATTTAGAAGAAATTTTAGAGAGTCATGGTAAAAATGATGATGAGACATGGTCGACAATTACTACAAACCAAGGATCAGTATCTCATTTAGGTTTTTTAACAGATTTAGAAAAAGATGTTTTTAAAACTGCTTTTGAATTAAATCAAAAATGGATTATTGAACTGAGTGGGGATCGAACTCCATATATTTCTCAAGCACAATCAGTTAATTTATTTTTACCCGCAGACGTACATAAAAGAGAATTACATAGAATTCATTTTGATGCATGGAAAAAAGGTTTAAAAAGTCTTTATTATTGCAGATCGAAATCAATTCAAAGAGCTGAAAATATCAATAATGCTAAATCAACTGATATTACAGCCAATGTATATAAATCAAAAAATCAACAAACTAACAAACAACCAGAATATGAGGAGTGTTTATCATGTCAGTAACAGATAAAATTAAGACAGAAAAGAAAGAAATAATTCAACCTAAAAAAATGGGATTATTGGTAGAGAATCCTGTTTATAAACCATTTAGATATCCTTGGTGCTACGATGCGTGGCTAACTCAACAAAGAATACACTGGTTGCCAGAAGAGGTTCCACTTGGAGACGATGTAAGAGATTGGCAAAAAAACTTATCTCAGCCAGAAAAAAATTTGGTAACACAAATTTTTAGATTTTTTACTCAAGCAGATGTTGAAGTAAATAATTGTTATTTAAGACATTACACAACCGTTTTTAAGCCAACAGAAGTTTTAATGATGATGACAGCTTTTGCTGCAAT
Organism: uncultured Pelagibacteraceae bacterium; assembly: GCA_902524865.1. Classification (GTDB taxonomy): domain Bacteria; phylum Pseudomonadota; class Alphaproteobacteria; order Pelagibacterales; family Pelagibacteraceae; genus Pelagibacter. The sequence goes on from CABZEV010000002.1 coordinate 44,739, forward strand.
GGAAACAGTACATGTTGCGGCTTACTCTCATTTACTAGATACAATTGGAATGCCTGAGTCAGAATATTCAGCTTTTATGAAGTATAAAGAAATGAAAGACAAATACGATTACATGCAAGGATTTAATGTAAATTCTAAAGAAGATATAGCAAAAACTGTTGCAGTGTTTAGCGCCTTTACGGAAGGCTTACAACTTTTTGCAAGTTTTGCAATTCTTTTAAACTTTCCGAGACATAATAAATTAAAAGGAATGGGTCAGATAGTAACCTGGTCAGTTAGAGATGAAACTCTTCATTGTAATTCTATGATAAGAATTTTTAAAGAGTTTATAAAAGAAAACCCAGAAATCTGGACACCTAAATTAAAAAAAGAGCTTTATGAAGCATGCAGAACAATTATTTCTCATGAAGATGCTTTTATTGACCTAGCTTTTGAGATGGGTCCAATGGAAGGCTTAACTGCACAAGAGGTTAAAGACTACATTAGATTTATTGGAAATAGAAGATTAGTTCAACTTGGTCTTGAACCAATCTATGATGTAGAGAAAAATCCGCTAGGATGGCTTGATACTATGTTAAATGCTGTTGAGCATATGAACTTTTTTGAAGGTCGTGCAACAGAGTATTCTAAAGCATCAACTCAAGGGACTTGGGTAGAAGCATTTAGTTAATTCATTTGAAATATAAAAAATATTTTAGAAAAACCAGTCTTAAGCAGGATGGTGTTGGTGATTATTTTCTCAATATAGTAAAAGAGAAAAGTCCTAAAACTTTTTTGGAAGTGGGTGTTTTTCATGGTGTAACAGCAAGAAATGTTTGTGAACTACTTTACAAAATTCATAAAGAAGATTTTAAATACATAGGTTTGGATTTATTTGAAATAAACGATGAAAATAAATCAGAGGTAGTACCCAACACATTTTTATCCAATCCATTGAAAAATATCTATTTTAAATTTTTTAAAAATCAAAATCCATATAGTAAAGAGGCAGTTGAAGATCTTTTAAAAAAGTACAAAAATAATATTACTTTGATTAAAGGTAATTCTAATTTGGTTTTAAAAAAAATTGATATGTCAAAAATTGATTTTGTATTTTTGGATGGTGGTCACGCTTATGAGACTGTTAAAAATGATTTAGAATGTTGTTTAGAAGTGATTAATTCTAACGGAACAATATTATGTGATGATTATGATTTAGCCGCTCAAGCGCCGCAGGTTAAAAATGCGATAGATGAGTTTATTCAAAAATATAAATTAAAATGTGAGATTTTGTGGAATACTAGGTTTGCAAAAATTGAAAAGTAATTACCTTTGGTTTAATTGAATAACTTTTCTGTGCTGATTCCCTTTATAACTAGCTAGAGGTCTTATTAATTTATTGGCTGCGTGTTGCTCCATAATATGTGCCGACCACCCGGTAATTCTTGAAATGACAAAGATCGGTGTAAAAAAGTCCGTATCAAATCCCATTAAATGATATGTAGGACCAGTTGGATAATCAACATTTGGATGGATATTTTTTCTGTCTATCATTACTTTTTCAACAATATCGTAGATTTTTTCAAATTTTTTATCTTTTTTGAGCTTTGCAACTTTTGCAAAGTATTTTCTCATTGTTGGAACTCTAGAGTCCCCAGATTTGTAAACTCTATGACCAAATCCCATTACAACTTCCTTATTATCCAATGCATCATTAATCCATTTAAGTGCATTTTTAGGACTTTTTATTTTATTCATCATATGCATTACCTCTTCATTCGCACCACCATGAAGTGGACCTTTTAAACTTGCAATAGCACCTGTAATTGCCCCATGGATGTCTGATAAACTACTGGTAATAGTTCTCGCGGTAAATGTTGATACGTTGAAACTATGCTCTGCATAAAGAATTAAAGATACATCGAAAGCTTTTACAATTTCTTTTTGTGGAACTTTCCCGAAGCACATATAGAAAAAGTTTTCTGCTATATTCAAATTTTTTTTAGGTTTGATAATATTTTTTCCTTTTCTTATTCTATAAAAAGCTGCTAAAGCAGTAGGAGTTTTAGCTAAAATTCTTATTGCTTTCCTCATATTTGCTTCTTGAGAAGAATCTGTTGTCTCTTTATCTTCAAGCCCCATTATACTTACAGCTGTTCTGGCGACATCCATTGGATGAGACTTCTTCGGCATTTTTTTAATAATTGAATAAAGGTCTTTAGATAAATCTCTATTATTTTTTTCCTCTTTTTCAAATTTTCTTAATTCAATTGTATTTGGTAAATCTTTATTCAAAATTAGATAGGCCACTTCCTCGAATCTGCAATATTCACATAAATCTTGAGCAGCATATCCTCTATATGTTAAAGAATTTATCTCAGGCATAACTTTAGAAACTTCTGTTTCATCAACAACTATTCCTAATAAACCTTTTTTTATATCATCACTCATTATTCATGTCCTTTAGTGCTAAAATTATAAATTTTTTCGTCCAAGCTATTATATTTTTCGTAATCAACTAGTTCATATAACCTCTTTCTAGTTTGCATTTTATCGATGATATTGTTTTGATGTCCATTTGCATAAATGTCTCGCAATCCATCTTCAACATTTTTCATAGCTAGTCTCTGGGTAGTAACTGGGTAGATAACGATATTATAACCAAATTTCTCTAATTCTTTATAATTGAACAATTTTGATTTACCAAATTCAGTCATATTAGCTAACAAATAACAGGATAATTCTTTTCTAACTTTTTCAAAATCTTTCTCATCTTTCAAAGCCTCTGGAAAAATTATCTCTGCCCCGGCGTCTACATAAGCTTTGCATCTTTCTATCATTTTATCAATTCCTTCTACGCTCTTTGCATCAGATCTAGCTATAATTTTGAAGTTTCCATCTTTTTTTGCTGATACACATTCTTTAATTTTTTTGATCATTGCATCTGTTGATATGATTTCTTTATTATCAAGATGCCCACATCTTTTTCTCTCAATTTGATCCTCTAAATGAACTGCAGTAATTCCAAATTCCTCAAAAGTTTCAATAGTTTCTTTACAAGATTTAAAACCAGTATCAATATCAACGATAGTTGGAAGATTAGTCACTCTCGAAATAAGGTATGATCTTGTACTTACATCTTGAAGAGTAGTTAACCCAATGTCAGGAAATCCCAAGTCATTAGCCATGACTCCACCTGAAACATAAACTGCATCGTATCCAATTTCCTCAATTAACTTCGCGGTTAAAGGGTTGTATGCACCAGGAACTCTTAAAATTTTACCAGATTTTAATTTATCAACAAAATCTTTTCTTTTTTGAACTGGTTCTTTTTCTATAAAGTGCATTAAAAAATACCTTTTTTAAAATTTCTTTTTAGTTTACTCTTTTTGACTTTAATATTTAACTTATCAAGTTGACCTGGTTTTAATTTTTTTAAATTTTGCACTATTTTTAAAAATCTATCACTTTCTTTTTTAACTAAGATATTTTCAGTTAAAGTTAAAAATTTATTAATATAATTTCTTCTTTTGAAGGGACGTGAACCATAAGGATGTGCATCTGCCACTCCTTGTTCCTCAGTAATTTTTTTACCATTATTGAGAGTTATTACTACTTTTGCACCAAATGCTTTTTTTCTTGGGTTTGGATCATGGTATTTTTTGGTCCATTTTTTATCTTCATGGGTTTTTATTGATCTCCAAATCTTAATTGTGCTTTTCTTTTTTGCTCTAGTTTTTGTATAAGATTTTACATGATGCCAAGTGCCATCCTCAAGTGCAACGGCAAATATATACATTATTGAGTGATCTAAAGTTTCTCTGCTTGCATTAGGATCCATTTTTTGTGGATCATTTGCACCTGTTCCAATCACATAATGAGTATGATGACTTGTAAAAATATCTATTTTTTTTATCTGATTGAGATTTCTAACTTTCTTTTTTAATTTTTTTGCTAAATCTATTAAAGCTTGAGATTGATATTCAGCAGAATACTCTTTTGTATATGTTTCAAGAATTGCTTTCTTTGTTTCACCTTTTTTAGGTAATGGAACTTTATACAAAGCCTTTTTACCATCAAGAATTCTTGCTATCACACTATCCTCACCTTCATAAATTGGACTTGGTGCTCCTTCACCGCGCATAACTCTATCAACAGCCTCTATGGCAAGTTTTCCCGCATGTGCCGGAGCGTAAGCTTTCCAACTTGAAATTTCTCCTTTTCTAGATTGTCTTGTAGAAATTGTTGTATGTAATGCCTGCTGAACAGCTTGATAAATAGTTTCAGTGTTTAATCTTAACATTGAGCCAATCCCAGCAGCTACACTTGGACCTAGATGTGCTATATGGTCTACTTTATGTTTATGAAGGCATATACCTTTAACTAAATTAACTTGTACTTCATAAGCAGTTATTATTCCTCTTAAAAGATCTAAACCGCTTTTTTTATTTTGTTGAGCAACGCTTATTAGTGGAGGAATATTGTCTCCAGGATGACTATAATCAGCAGCTAAAAAAGTATCATGAAAATCTAATTCTCTAACAGCAGTTCCGTTAGACCATGCTGCCCATTCACAATCGAATTTTAATTTACTATCAACACCGAATAATGTTGCACCATTTTTTCTTGAATGTTTTAGAGCCATTTCTCTTGACGAAATAACTGGTTTTCTATTTAGGGATGCTATTGCAACAGATGCATTGTCGATTATTCTATTGATTGACATTTCAATAGCATCTTTATTTAACTTTACATTATCATTTGCAATTTCTGCAATTTTCCATGCAAGCTGATTTTTTTTTGGTAAATGAATTTTAGATGGATAAACTTTAATTTTATGAACTATCAAAATAACTCCTAATTAACGAAATCGTTTTTAATAGTTAAAAAAAAATAATCAATATTAAAGATATTTTGATACTATCTTTTCGATACCGATAAAGTCTTTTATTAAGTGATTATGGTAAATTTCATTCGTTTTTTTTTCAGTATATCCATCTTCCATTAAGATTACTGGTATCCCAGCATCTTTTGCTGCATTTGCGTCAGTTTCACTATCTCCAATCATTAATGATTTTTTTATATCACCTTGTAATATTTCAATTACAGAGGTTAGATGTCTTGGATCAGGTTTACAATAATCAAATGTATTGTGTCCAGCAATGTATTCAAAAAAATCGTAAATCCCAATTTTTTTTAAAAGATCGACAGCTAAGTAATCAGTTTTGTTGGTACAAACAGCCATAGAAATACTATTTTTTTTTGACCATATTAGAAAATCTTTGACACCATTTATCAGTGTACTTTCATTTACAATGTTTTTTCCATAAAAGTTAGTAAAATCTTTTATCATCTCTTTTTTAACCTTTTCGTCTTGCACTTTTCCAAACTCTTTTTTAGCTTGCCCCCAAATAGACCTACCAAGCATTGCACCTGCACCTTGTCCAACAAGATTTCTTATTTCCTCAGTAGACTTAGTGGGATAACCAAATTTTTTCATTACATGATTATGTGCACGCATAAGATCTGGAGCTGTGTCAACTAAAGTTCCATCTAAATCAAAAAGAAGTGTAAATTTTTGTTTCATAACTAAAAGTTTTATTAAGAAATATTTTGTGAATTAAGAAACTTATACACTTAATATAAAGAATTTAATAGATGAAACAATTAAATTTACAAAAGCTTCAAAGTAATCTTAGAAAAAAATTTTTAAAAGTGGGTGTTAAAATGATTGGTCCTGAAACAATATTTTTTTCAAAAGACACCAAGATAGGAAAGAATGTTACCATAGAGCCTTATGTTGTAATTGGTTCAAAAGTTAAGATCGGAAGCAATGTTACAATAAAATCTTTTTCGCATTTGGAAAATTGCAAAATAGAAAATAAAGTTGATATTGGACCATATGCCAGAATAAGACCAGGTGTAGTTTTAAAAAGTGGTTCAAAAATTGGTAATTTTGTTGAAATTAAAAAAAGTATTTTGGGTATAAATTCTAAAGTAAATCATTTAACATATATCGGTGATAGCCAGATTGGTAAATCGGTCAACATTGGTGCTGGGACAATTACTTGTAATTATGATGGAGTAAAAAAAAGTAAAACTAAAATAAAAGACAATGCATTTATTGGTTCAAATTCATCATTAGTTGCCCCACTTACAATCGAAGAGAATAGTGTGGTAGGGGCTGGTTCGGTTATAACAAAAAATGTAAAGAAAAAATCATTAGCATTAACGAGAAGTATACAGACTGAAATTAAAAACTATAAAAGAAAATCAAAATAATTATGTGTGGAATAATCGGAATTAATAGCAATAAACCTGTATCAGCAACTATAATCAATTCTCTAAAAAAATTAGAGTATAGAGGTTATGACTCAGCTGGTATGGCAACTCTCTATAATGGATTGATAAATGAGGTAAAATCTGAGGGAAGAGTAGAAAATCTCGAAAAAAATTCTTTAGTTCAAAACATGGAGGGAACTATTGGTATTGGTCATGTGAGATGGGCAACACATGGGCTCCCTAATAGTGTTAATGCACATCCACATTCTTCACAGAATGTTTCTGTTGTTCATAATGGAATTATTGAAAATTCAACAATATTAAAAAAATTTTTAGTTAGAAAAGGTCACAAATTTAAATCTCAAACTGATACAGAGGTAATAGTTCATTTAATTACTGAAAATCTTAAAACAGAAAATATTGTGAATTCAATTCAAAAAACATTGAAGTCGTTACACGGGAGCTTTGCACTTGGTATAATTTTTAAAGATCAACCAGATTTAATTGTTGGTGCAAGAAGAGGTTCACCATTAGCTGTTGGATATGGCCCTAATGAAAATTATCTAGGATCTGATTCCTACGCACTTAAATCAATGACGAATAAAATTACGTATTTAAATGATGGTGAATTCTGCATTATTAAAAAAGATCATGTGGAATTTTTTAGTGAAGAGGGAACTAAAATTAATAAAAAAGTTTTAGAATTGTCCTCTACAGAGGAGAAATATGACAAAGGTGATTACAAACATTTTATGGCTAAAGAAATTGAAGAACAACCAAACACAATTAGAAATGGAATTAATGAATATATAGATATGTCTAATAGAGATATTAATATTTATAACTTTCCTTGGAAAAGTGATGAGATTACATCACTAACTTTGATTGGATGTGGAACAGCGTATCATTCATGTTTAATGGCAAAATATTGGTTTGAGGAAATAACATCATTAGATGTAAATATTGATATAGCATCAGAATTTAGATATAGAAAAAATAGATTTAAAAAAGAAACACTTTATGTATTTGTCTCACAATCTGGAGAAACAGCAGATACTTATGCTGCTTTAGATCTTTGTAAACAAAGTGGTGCTAAAACTTGTGCAGTTGTAAATGTAGTAGAAAGCTCAATTGCAAGAGACTCCGAA
>CABZEV010000003.1 GCA_902524865.1 uncultured Pelagibacteraceae bacterium
ACTCAAAAAAAAGTTGATGAATGGTTAGAAATCGTTGGCTTAAAAGGTTTTGGTAATACCCCAACCTATCAACTTTCTGGTGGTATGCAGCAAAGAGTTGCTCTTGCAAGATGTTTGATTAATGATCCCGATCTAATTTTAATGGATGAACCTTTGGGAGCCCTCGATGCTTTAACAAGAGAAAAAATGCAATCTCTAGTTTTAAAAATTTGGAAAGAGACAGGGAAAACAATTATTTTAATTACCCACTCAGTTGAAGAGGCTCTGTTACTTGGTGAGAGATTATATGTTATGGCACCTCGACCTGGGAGAATTCATAAAGAATACAATCTCCCATTTGCTTCAATGGGACTGAAAGAGGATCTAAGAGAGATTAAAAAGAACAAAGATTTTTCTACAAAACGTGAAGAAATATTAGAAATGATTTGGAATATGGAAGAGGAAATTATGGGGAAAGATAATTAAATGTTGACTCAAATCGTCACCTTTTTAATTTTTTTTGCAGTTATTGGCTGTATTCTCTATGGAAGAAGATTAATCAAAACTGAAAAGGTTGACGCTGTTTTTGGAAATCCTGAAAGAGCAAGAGGTGGTACTCATTGGATTATAGTCGGAAGTAGCTTTCTATTATTGGTATGGCTTTACTATTCTTGGGATATTGCCAAAGGTTTTTACCCAAAATCAGCTAATGAACTTTGCCAAGTAGCAAAAGTTAACGACTCTTTATTAGGTTTAAAATATCAATTTCCAATAGAGGAACGAGAATTCAAAAGTACTGCTCAAATTAAAAAAGAAAATAAAAATCTTAAAGCAACCTTAAATGAAATCAAATTTTCTGAAGATCTAAACTTGCAACAAAAAACTGAGCTTACTGAGTTTATCAACAAAACTATTCAACTAATTCCTTTATTAACTAATGAAGATTTAATTGAAAATGAAACGAAATTTAAAATAAATGACATCACTGGTAAAATTAACTTATTAACTGAAAATTTTAGAAAACCTGAATATCCTTTTGAAACAGAACAAGAAGCCAATGAAAGACTTAAAGCAATAAGTGAGCAAGGAGACTGGGGAATTATAAAAGTTCAATCTGGAACAGGGTCTATAGAAAATACTATCGAGGTACCTTTAGTGCCTGAGACTAAAAGAGGTTTAAAATTTGATGCCGCTGCTAAAGAATTACAAATTATTAGTGATGAATTCTTTAAGTTAAGAAATCATAATCCACAATTTAAAGATAAAATAAAAAAGCTCAAAGATGAGATCAAAGCTTATCGAAAAAATTTAGACGATACTCAAGAAATAGCTTCAACTTATGCTAAAGATATTGTTAAAATTGCACGACGAATAGAATTTGCAAGTATATATCCACCCAATGCATTAAATGAAATGCAAAATGCAATTATCAATTTTGATGTTGCCCAAAAAGAAGCTCAAGGTGGATTGAGATTTATAGATATATTTTTATTCCCAGCAGGAACAATTGTTGCAAGTGGACCAAGCTGTTCGGAACAAGGATCTGGTAGATGGCTACCTAAACCCTCAGATACATTTGATAAGTTCATGCTTATGCTTAAACCGAGTGTGGGTTATAAAGAAATTCCTCTTCTATGGATAGAACTGGTTGACGTTAGTAAAATGATTGGTTTTATTTTACCAGATTGGATTGCTGATATTCTACCTGGTGAATACCCAGTTCACACTCAAGATGGAATTGTTAAACAAAATTTTAAAGGCCAAGTTTTTAAATTAGTTACAGGAGACTTTAATTTAATTAAAGTACCAGTACCTTATGGTCATATTTGGGATTCTTTTTTAAGAGTATTTTTAGGATTAGTGTTTGGAATATTAATTGGTGTGCCGCTTGGATTATTTATGGGACTAAATAGATTTGCCAAAGGTTTTTTTGATCCATTAATTGAGCTTTATAGACCTGTTCCCCCTCTGGCTTGGGCTCCTTTAATTATTTCAGTTTTAGGAATTGATAATACTGGAAAAGTTTTCTTATTATTTATGGTCTCATTATCAATTATGATTATTTCTGCAAGAGCTGGTGCCTCTGGCACACAGTTATCAAAAATTCACGCAGCTCACTCACTTGGTGCATCCAAAAAACAAATTTTAAGATATGTAATTTTTCCAAATTCTTTACCAGAAATACTTACAGGGATAAGAGTTGCAGTAGGAATGTGTTGGGGAACTTTGGTTGCAGCTGAGTTTTTAGCTGGAACTACCGGCATAGGATTTGTTGAAAATGTTGCTAAAAAATATTTCCAATACGAAGTTATTTGGATCACTATATTTATCATGGGAATGCTAGGTTTACTATTTGATGTCACTTTGAGAAAAATAATAGATAAAACAATTCCATGGCGTGGAAAAGGCTAATTTGAAAACAGAAAATCTTAAAAAAGAAGTTATCAAAATTTTTAAAAATCATGGATTAAGTAATCCTCATGCTGTTATTTCAGCAAATGCTTTAATTAATGCTGAGTTAGTTGGTGCTTATGGTCATGGTCTTTCTAGATTAAGAATGTATTGTGAAAGAATATATAAAAAAGTTATCAATCCAAAACCTAGAATAAGAGTAAAAAAGATATCTCAATCGATTGCTCATATCGATGCTGATAATAGTATTGGCTTCGTTGCAGCAGATCTCGCGATTAAAAAAGCAATCGAATGCGCAAAAAAAACAGGTATCGGTTTAGTGGCAGTGAAAAATAGTGGTCACTATGGGCTATCTGGTTACTACGCTGAACAGGCAGTCAAAAAAAATTTAATCACAATGATTTATACTAATGCTCCACCTGCGATCGCTCCTTATGGCGCTAAAAAAAGTTTGTTTGGAACAAATCCTATATGTTTCGGCTCTCCAACTGGAGCAAGGGTACCTTTTATATTGGATACAGCTATTGCAAAAATTAATAGAGGCAAAATTAGATTTGCAGCTAGAAATAACCAAAAAATACCAAAAGGTGTTGCATTAGATAAATTTGGCAAACCAACTACAGATGCAAAAAAAGCTCTTTACGGAGTTCAATTACCTATTGCAGGTTTTAGAGGTTCAGGTTTAGCATGGATGGTAGATATTCTAAGTGGTGTTTTAACCGGTGGAAATCATGCAGGTAAAGTTAAGGATCCTTTTGATGATTTTTCAGGTCCACAAAATATTGGACATTTGTTTATCACATTTAAAACAAACTTATTTGTCAAAAACTATACCTCAAGAATTAATAATAATATTAAAACAATTAAAAGATTGCCTAAAATTAAAGGTGTAAAAGAAATAATGTATCCTGGTCAAAATAAAGATAAAAGGTTTAGAATGAATTTTAAAAAAGAAATTAAATTGTCAAAAATTATAAAAAAAGACTTAGTAGATTTAAAAAATTAGACATGCTTTCCAACAAAGAAATTATTTGTCCTGATAACTTACTTAATGTTGCTCTTAAAAAGAAAGGTATTAAAGCAGGGATTGTTAATGCTGGAAAACCTCTTCCTATGCAGTCAGTACAAGATGCTGTTAAAGAAAATTTAATTGAACCAATTTTTATTGGTGATGAAAAAAAAATTAATGAATGTGCACAGGATCTGAAATGGAATATCTCAAATTATGAGATAATTCATGAGCCTGATGAAAATAATACAGCGACCATTGCTGCAAAACTGGCAAGCGAACAAAAGATCAAAATTATTGTTAAAGGCCATATTCATACTGACGTTTTAATGAAAGAAGTTTTGAAAAGAGAATATAATTTACTTGGAAAAACGAGATTAAGCCATATTTGGCATATGACCTTAGGAAAAGAAGATAAACCCTTAATAATTACTGATGGAGCATTGAATGTTTTACCTAATGTAAAAACAAAATTACATATTCTTAAAAATGTTATTAATTTTTCCAATAGAATTGGTATTGAAAGACCCAAGGTAGCAATATTATCTGCTACTGAAGAAGTTTTAGATAGCGTGCCAAGTTCTAAAGAAGCTGAAGAATTAACTAACTTAGCCAAAAAAGAAAATTTAAATGCTGATGTTTTCGGTCCATTGGCATTTGATAATAGTATCTCAAAAAAATCTGCTGCAATCAAAGGAATACAAAATAGTGTAGCTGGTACGGCGGATGTATTACTAGTCCCAAGTGTTGAGACCGGGAATGGGTTAGTAAAAATGCTTATATATTTTTGTGGAGCGTGTGCAGCAGGTGTGGTTGTTGGAGGTAAAGTTCCAGTGGTAATAACCAGTCGTTCTGACGAAGCTCCTGCAAGATTGGCATCCATTGCTGCAGCTGTTGTTGCTTTAGATTAATTGTTTCGTTGAAAAAAATCTATAATGCTTTAAACGTACTATCTAAAATATTATGGCTATTAAATACCTAAAAAAATCACCAAAAACCCCCTCCACTGACGATAGTAAGACAAATGAAATTGTTAAAGGGTTATTAAAAGAAATAGAAATTTCAAAAGAAGAAGCTTGCATTAATCTAACAAAAAAATTTGATAAGTATGATGGTGAAATAGTCATTTCAAAAGAAAGAATTGAGCAGATAGATAAAGAATTAGATCAAAAAACGAAGGACGATATTCAATTTTCTCATGAAAGAGTAAAAAAATTTGCTGAAGCCCAATTAAAAAATTATGGCCAAGATTTTGAGGTTGAACTATCACCAGGTCTTTATGCAGGTCAAAAATTAATTCCTGTAAATACAGCTGGTTGTTATATACCAGGTGGAAGATATGCCCATATAGCCTCAGCTGTGATGAGTGTTACAACTGCTAAAGTTGCAGGAGTAAAAAATATTATTGCTTGCAGTCCACCCAAGGATGGTGAGGGTGCACATCCAGCAATTATTTATACAGCTAATTTGTGTGGTGCAGACGTAATTTTAAATTTAGGGGGTGTTCCAGGAATTGCTGCAATGACAAATGGTTTATTTAAAAATCCGCCAGCGGATATTTTAGTAGGCCCAGGAAATCAATATGTAGCAGAAGCTAAAAGAATTTTATTTGGTAAAGTCGGTATTGATTTATTCGCAGGACCAACTGAAATAGCTGTGATAGCTGACAACGAGGCTGATGCAGAGATGGTAGCAGTAGATTTAGTAGGACAAGCAGAGCATGGATATAATTCTCCCGCTTGGTTATACACGACGAGTAAAAGAGTAGCTGATGAAGTCATGAAAAGAGTTCCAGAATTAATTGCTGAATTACCAGAATTACCTAGAAAAAGTGCTGAAGCTGCTTGGAGAGATTATGGTGAAGTAATATTATGTGATACAGACGAGGAGATGGCAAGCATTAGTGATGAATACGCTCCTGAACATTTAGAAGTTCAAACAAAAAATTTAGATTGGTTTCATAAAAGATTAAAAAATTATGGATCATTATTTATTGGTGAAGAAACTACTGTTGCCTATGGAGACAAATGTTCTGGAACAAACCATATTTTACCAACAAAAGGAGCTGGACGTTACACTGGTGGATTATTTGTAGGTAAATTTATTAAGACTTTGAGTTTTCAAAGAATGACTAAAGAGTCTACAAAATCTGTTGGCGCTGCATGTGCAAGAATTTCAAGATATGAGGGTATGGAGGCTCATGCTAGGACTGGTGACGTAAGACTAAGAAAATACGGTTTTTCTAATTAATTTTCCATTTTAAAAATTAAACATAATCCAATAGAGTAAAATTTATTACCCATATTAAGTTGCTATCAAAATTAAGTTAATTCAAAATCTCTTGAGCGTTTTTTTTTTCAGCCTTTTTTTCTTTAGCTTTATTTTTTTTGTAGGCTAGTTTAGATTTCTTAAGATTTATTAAGTCAGCAAACTTGTGATTAACATCTCTATGACCTGCTTCGTCGTCTCTTATCACTTTTACAACATCTTTAAGAGTAGCATGAAGTGGTAAATTCCAATAATTAATAGCAATTAAAGGTGCAGGTTGATCTGGGATAGTACCTGCATTAAGTTCATTTAAATATTCTGTATAACTTATTACTGCCTCTTCCTCAAAATAACCTACAATTCTATGCGCAGTTCTTTGAGACACTAAATATATGATTGCGTAAGTTATAATAAATATGAATTGAGCAACCATTATTATAAATCTTTCTAGAGCAGTTGGTTTAGCAATGTGGATGAAAGTCATTAAGTGCATTCTCTCATTTTCAGCCTCATCCAATAGGGTTTTAATCCACCCTTTATCATCTTCAATTCTTCTGAGTGATTTTAAATGTATAAGCATACCAGCAACCATACCTGGTACAGCAGCCACAGTTTCAAGAACAACCGCTCTATGGCCGTATCTTTTTTTAAAAAAAGTATCAGCCAAAAATCTCAAAAACTTTGTGAATGACAAAGCGACCTTATCACTAAAATTTTTAGGTTCGAAATGCTTATTTAAATCGTTCATATATAATTTATCTAAACATTGTAAAAAAAATTACTATGTGCCAAATTTGTCAAGGTAAATTTAAAATCTCAATAAAATTAGAGATTTTGTTTATAAAATTCAAATATATCTCTAGAAATATAAAGTGTTATTAAAAACATAAACAAAATAATGAAAATATTTATATATTTCCAAATTTTTCTATCGTTTAAATACCTAGAAAAATATTGAGATAAATATCCAATTGAAAAAAAAAATAAAAAAGATGCTGTAGCTGCTCCAATTCCAAAAAAATATTTCTCAAGAATTAAAAAACTCTTAGAAAAATTACCTAAGAAAAATACAGTATCTGAATAAACGTGTGCATTTAAAAAAGTAAAACCTAGTGTTTTAAATATAACATTTTTTTTTTCAATAAAGTTAAAATTTTGATCTATCGTTACTTGAGTATGAAAAGATTTTATTTTTGAATAAATAAAATTAATTAAGAAAATTACTAATAAAATATTAAATACTAATTCAATTGTTGGAGTAAAATATTGAGTAAAATAATGAAAGAGAAATATTCCTAAAAATATTAAAATAAAATCAGATATAGAACAAATTAAACAAACCAAAAATACGTGTTGTTTTTTTAAACCTTGTTCTATGACAAAAATATTTTGAACGCCAATTGCTAATATTAAGCTTAACCCAGTTAAAAAACCTAATAAAGCAAATTCCATAAATTTCTTTTTAATTTCTTAAACTTACTTTAAATTTTAGAAAATAAAATTATTATCAAGTTTCAGGAATAAACAATAGACACAGCCCATTACTACAAAATCTTTTACCAGTTGAGCTTGGACCATCATCAAAAACATGCCCATGATGCACTCCACACTTAGCACAATGATATTCAATCCTTTTCATACCAAATGAATAGTCAACTTTTGTTTTAAAGGCTCCTGGTAAAGCTTCACTGAATGATGGCCAGCCTGTACCACTATCGAATTTGGCCTCTGATGAAAATAATTTGTTTCCACAATTCGCACAATGATAAAAGCCTTTTCTTTTCTCTTGCAGTAATTCACTAGTAAATGGTCTTTCAGTGCCTTCATTAAACATAATTTCTTTTTGTTTACTGGTAAGGTTCTGATTGATTATTTTTTTGGTTTCTGAAAGAACAAATTTATATGGATATAAAATCCATGATAAACAGGATACACCAATAATCTTTAATAGATTTCTTCTATTGCTCATTAAAACACGCCTGAAAATAATTTAATAAATATTATTCAGAATTTGCAGTTAATGTTTTAATCTCTAAAATATTTTCGTTGGGATCTTTAACAAAGAAAGTTTCTTGCTCATACTTTGTCCCTTTAAATCTTAGATATGGCTCATCGTAATATTTTGCCCCTTTTTCTTTCAATCTATTTTTTAAAGTGTCAAAATCTTTTCTTGACAAATGAACACCGAAGTGAGGGACTGAAACATTACCCATGTCGACATCATGTCGCTCACTATCTAATTTATGCTCACTTGCATGAAGTGTTAATTCATTTCCCCAAAAATCAACATCAGCCCACTCTTGAGCAGAATTATCTAGTCTGCAGCCTAATGTTTCACTGTAAAATTTTTTTGCTGTCTCTAAATCACCGCATGGTATTGCTAAATGAAAGCAGTTAGTGTTTTTATACATAATTTCTCCTTTAAATACTTAACAAAACAACTATATAAGCATTAATTTTTTAAATCAAGTTGGCAAATATAAATGAATGATTTTTTACAATCTATAATAGACAGAGACCCTGCGGCAAAATCAAAAATAAGTTTAGTTCTCACGTATCCGGGTGTAAAAGCTATTTTTTTTCACAAAATTGCAAACTTTTTTGCAATAGCTAAATTAGATTTAGTTGCAAGAATCATATCTCAATTTTCAAGATTCTTTACTGGAATAGAAATTCATCCCAAAGCAAAAATTGGAAAAAATTTATTTATTGATCATGGTATGGGAGTTGTAATTGGTGAAACTTCTGAAGTTGGAGATAACGTTACCATTTATCATAACGTTACATTAGGTGGTGTGGCACCAAGTATTAATTCTAATGATCAAAGAAACACAAAAAGACATCCAACATTACAAGATAATGTTGTGGTTGGATCTGGAGCTCAGATTTTAGGACCAGTTGTTGTTGGCAGAAATTCTTTAATTGGTGCTAACGCAGTTGTTACAAAAGATGTACCTGAAAAATCCATAATGATTGGAATTCCTGCAAAAAGAGTTGGTGATGCTACTAAAGGATTTAAACCTTATGCTGTAACTGATAAAGAAGAGTAATGTCTGATATTCGAAATAATTTTACAGATTCAATAGGTAATACCCCATTAATTAAACTTAAGGCTGCTTCTGAAATTACCGGATGCTACATTTATGGTAAGGCAGAATTTATGAACCCTGGTGGATCAGTAAAAGATAGAGCTGCCCTAGCTTTAATTAAAGATGCTCAAGAAAAAAAATTAATTTCTAAAGGCGGAGTAGTTGTAGAAGGAACTGCTGGTAATACTGGTATAGGTTTGGGACTTTTGGGTAATTCGTTGGGTTACAAAACAATAATAGTGATGAATGATAATCAAACTCAAGAAAAAAAAGATACTATTAGAAACCTAGGTGCTGAATTAAGATTAGTTCCAGCTAAACCTTATAAGGATGAAAATAATTTTGTTAAAATTGCTGGACGCTTAGCAGATGAATTAAGGCCAACAAATAATAATGGAGTTGTTTGGGCTAATCAATTTGATAATGTTGCAAATGCTAAAGGTCATTATGAGGGAACTGGAGAAGAAATTTGGATTCAAACTAATGGAAAAGTGGATGGCTTTGTGTGTTCATCAGGGACTGGTGGAACAATTTCAGGAGTAAGTAATGCCCTTAAAGAAAAAAATAAAGATGTAAAAATTTATTTGTCTGATCCAAAAGGTTCAGCACTTTACAACTATATAAAAAATGGTGAACTTAAATCTGAAGGTGGATCGATTACTGAAGGCATAGGATCGAGTCGAATAACTAAGAATTTTGAAAATGCAAAAATTGATGATGCCTATTCAATTGATGACCAAGAAGCTCTTCCTATACTTTATGACTTAATACAGAATGAAGGATTAAGTTTAGGCACTAGTTGTGGGATTAATATTGCTGGTGCAATAAGACTTGGAAAAGAACTAGGTCCTGGAAAAACTATTGTAACTATTCTTTGCGATAAGTCAGATAAATACAACTCAAAGATGTTTAACAAATCTTTTTTAAAAGAAAAAAACCTTCCAATACCTAACTGGTTATAATATCGCATACCAGCCATGTAACAAAACAGTTACATTTTTAGAATATTATTAATTAACATCGAGGTGGCGTGAATAAATTTATACCAGTAATACTATCTTTATTAATTTTTACCTCTGCACATGCAGGTATGAGTAACGACGATAAATCAAAAGCCTGGGATTGTGTTGGGATTTATATGGCAAATTACTTTCTGCCATCAGGTGAAAAATTTGAATATGGAATGAAAGAAAAATCTATTTCAACTGTAAAGGTGCTAAAAGCATACGCTCTTGAAATAGGTATTCCTGAAAAGGATTGGGATGAAGGAGTGAATAAGGCAGTTGATAAATATTATGGCTCAAAATATGACGAAGCC
Organism: uncultured Pelagibacteraceae bacterium; assembly: GCA_902524865.1. Lineage (GTDB taxonomy): Bacteria > Pseudomonadota > Alphaproteobacteria > Pelagibacterales > Pelagibacteraceae > Pelagibacter. The sequence continues at coordinate 10,076 of CABZEV010000003.1, forward strand.
AAAACTAATAAATGTCATTCATTTGTTGAAGCGTTAGTTCCTAATGGAGCTGAAAGAGTAAAAAAAGTAGTTCAGACTTTGTATTAATTTGAAAGGAGAAAAAAATGGAAAAAGAAATGTTAGTACATCTTAAGCTTAAAGAGGGTAAATTAGAAACTTTCATGGGTTGGATGCAATCAGATGAAGGGATGGGTGTTAGAAAAAGTGTTGCCTATCCAGAGAAAACTATTGGCGCTATGATTCCAGATAAAAGTGGAATGTTATTTAAAGTAAATGTTCATAATGAAGCTGGAATGAAGGAATTTGTAACTGGAAATAATCCTACTGCAAAGGCTATTTACGCAGATTGTGTAGAAAGTGCTCAGTTATTTGAATTATCTAAAGTTGATTTATAAAGGAGAAAAAATGAAAAAAATAATTTTAACACTTTGTTTGGTCTTATTTGTTAGCTCAGCATACGCGGGTTCATGTCCAATGTTAGCTAAAAATATTGAAGATAAGATTAAAAAAGCTCAAGAACTTAAAGATCAAGGTATGGATGCCCATAATAATGGTGATCATGCTAAGTCTGAAAAACTTTTAAATGAAGCACTTGCTCTTTTTAAAAGTTAAATAGAAAGGAGAGAAATGAAAAACTATATAGTGACGCACACTTTTAAGTCAAAAGAAGCAAAAGCTAAAATGATAGAAGTTACTGGTTCAATGACTATGGAAGATATGACTAAAGCAATGACAAGTGATAGTGCAAAGTGTCAAATGAGCTGGAATACACCTGGAGACAATCTAACAATGTATTGTTGGTGGAAAGGTACTGATCCAGATGCAATTAATAAACAATTAGAGTCAATGAACGATTTCTATGAACCTCATAAATTTGTTGAGTGTACAGATGATGTAATAGATTTTAACGCTAAATAAAAATTCCTAAATTTTTACCAAGTGAGGAGAATCAATGAAGGTAATTTATACTAGAACAATGAGAGTAAAAGATGATGGCCTAGGAAAAGCAATGGAAATAGGAAAAGGTTTAGCAGCAGTTAGAAAAAAACATTATCCTAACCATGATGTCTATTTTTCTTTTCAAATGGGTGGAGATCCAAGAACAATAAGAGAAACTTTAATTGGAACTATGTTTGAAGGTGATAGAGAAGCTGACGCTAACATGTCTGCAGATCCTGAATATGTAAAACTTTTAGATCAATTAAAAGAAGTCGCCATTGAAGGAACTATTAAGGACGAGATAAGACCAATATTTAGTGAAGGAGACTAAATAATGTTGGAAAAATTTAATGGAATAATTTTCTTAGTAATTTTTTTAGTACATTTTATAGGTTTTGCTTATTATGGATTTAGGTGTGTGTTTCAAACGCAATCTTTTTTAAATCAATTTGGAATGCATGAGACAGGAGCAGGTATCGTGAGATTTTTTGGTTCTGTATTTATTGGCTCGACTGCGATGGCTATTTATGTAGGATTTATAAGACCAAATGGCGTAGAAGCAACTTGGGGGTTCTTTAATCTTGTGTTTTTACAAAACTTATCAGCATTCATAGTCGGTTTTTATAGCACAAAAATAAATAAACTTGGACATACTGACAAAACTTCTAATGAAGCGATTTACGCACCTTTATTTTTGACTATTTTAAGTGCTTTACTTTGTTACGGGTTAGCAGATAAAATCTACGTTTAACATCAAAGGGGTGATAGTGGTAGTAGTGGAGGTAAAAAGCCAGATGTTGTTAAAGAGTTTAATGGAATGTGGGGTGGATGATCTTTAATGCCAGGTTATGTTATTTTCAATATAGATATAAAAAAACCTAACGAATATAAAGAATACGTTGAGAAGGTAACACCAATAGCTAATAAATTTGGAGGTAAGTATATTGTTAGGGGTGGTGAAGCTGAAGTAATAGAAGGAACCTGGACATATCCTAGAACAATTATCATAAAATTTCCAAGTTACGAAAAAGCTTTAGAGTGGTATAGTTCAGAAGAGTATAAACCAATTAAAAAAATCCGTTTAGACAATTCAGTCAGTAATGGAATGATAATTAAAGGAGTTTAAAATGTCGATGTTAGAGAAATATACGAAGGCAATTAATAATAAAGATGAGTCAATTATGAATGAACTTTTGCATGATGACTTTAAATTCACAATGCATAAGTCAGGAAATACCATAGGTAAAGCTGATGTTATAAAATGGGCAATGAGTGGTGATATAAACCAAGATAAAACAAGAGTAGTGTATGAAAATGATGAAGTAGGAGTTCACCATTCAATAGTTACATTTAATGACGGGAATGTTGAGGCAGTAATGGCAGTTTATAAATACAAAGATGGAAAGATTATAAGTTTGGAGACTGGCGCTACTCCAATGCCAAAATAGGTGAGTCAATTACTTTTTCTTTGTATAGTTTTAACTGCACTTGATATTTTTTTAATCATCTACGCTTTTACCATTCCTCTTTATCCAAAAAAATGGCGAAAAGAAGTAAATAAAAAATACAAAAATGAGACAGCGACTGGGGTAACAATAATTTTTGTAACAATGTCGAGTTGTTTTTTATGGGTAATATATTTTTATTTTTTTATTTTTGATTTATAACTTTTCTATGATTCCAAAAAAATATACTAAAATATTATTTATCTGTCTTATGAGTTTTAGCATGAGTTTAATAATGACTCTAATAATTACTTACATAAATACAGGTTTTGATGAAATGTACTACAAAAGGTTCTTTAAAGCTTGGTCTATAAGTTTGCCTGTAGCGTTGGTTGCAATATCATTGGTTGCTCCCGTAGTACAAAAAATAGTAGATAAAGTTATCGAATAGTTTTAATAATTACTATGAGTAATTTTTCAGGATACATTTTTTTATTTTTAGCAATAATTCTAGGAATAACCTCAAATGGATTTTTAAAATCTACTAATGGATTTACAATACTCACGCCAACTATTTTTTGTGTTATCTCTATAATTACCTGTATTTTTTGTTTATCAAAAGCAATGAATATTATTCCTGTAGGTTTCACTTATGCTACGTACGGGGGGCTAACAATTACTGCAGTAACTTTATTTGGCGTATTTAAATATAATCAAATACCAAATCTCTATGGTATTATCGGGATAGCTTTAATTATTGTCGGCGTAATTCTTTTGAATACTCTTGGTAAAACTACCTAGTTATAGGTCTAAGCATTTTTAAAATTTTATTATGAATATTGTTATTAACTGAAGCAACAATATTTCCACCTTTAACAGCATCAGTATTTTTCCAAGTACTAATAATTCCACCAGCTGCTTTAATAATTGGTATTAAAGGTTGAATATCCCAAATTTTATTTCCACATTGAATAACCACATCAACTTTACCTTCTGCAAAATGTGAGTAGCTAAGAGCATCTGCACAAGGAAATTGCATTAGTTTTAAAATTTTGGGTATCTTTTTTTGTTTATTTAAAGATAACATGCCATGAAAAGCTGCGGACATCTTTATATTTTTGAATAAGATTTTTTTATTAACTTTTATTTTTCTTTTTTTTCCTTGGTTCACAACATATGCAACTTTATCTGACACATTATAATAATATTTTTTAAGAACAGGATAATTTGCAAGTCCAATTACAGGGTTACCTTTATAATTTAAAGAAATTAAGTTACTCCAAGTAGGATTACCAATTACATAAGATCTGGTTCCATCTATTGGATCAACAACCCAAGTAAAATCACTTTTAGCTTTCTTTTTGCCAAACTCCTCTCCTATAACTTGGTGATTAGGAAACTTTTTTGCTATCTCTTTCCTAATAAATTTTTCAAAAGCTTTATCTGAGGTTGTAACAGGATCGAATCCCTTACCTCTTAATTTGTTAGAGACTTTAAAAGTTCTATTGAGTTTAGAGTAATAAAACTGAGTAAGTTTTCTGGCTAAGCCATCAACAAACGTAGAATACCTTTTAAAATCTGATGAATTTAATTTAGACACATGGGACTAATACTATTTAATTTATATTGATTAAAGTAAAATTTTAAATAATTCTTTAATTATTGTATGAAAATAGAATTATCTGATAACAAAGTTTTTTTTGAAAAACAGGGTGCAAAAAAAGAAATCCACCCTTTCTGGCTAAGAGAACGGGTGAATAGCGAGAACTTTTTAGACCAAAAAACTCAACAAAGATTATTTGATCCAACAATGCTTAAAGATAACTCAGAAATTTCAAAAGTGAGTATTTCAGATAAATTTCTTGAGGTAAGTTTTAAAGATGGGGCATACGCAAAACTAGTTATCGAAAATATTCTTAAAGAGTTTGAGAAAGATAATGAATTATATTTTATCAATAAAATTTCATGGAAATCAGACTTTCAAAATAACAGTATTTATAAGTTTAATAAAAACTTTTTTGAGGAAAAAATAATGTATGAGTCTTTATTAGACTTTTACAAATATGGATTTGTTATATTTGAAAATGTTCCTACCCAAGATAACTTTATCGTCAATTTTGCTAATTCAATCGGAAGTATTAGACGAACTAATTTCGGTGAGTTTTTTAATGTAAAATCAAAACCAAATCCAAACGATCTTGCCTATACTTCATTACCTTTAGCACCACATACTGACAATCCTTATAGAAAACCAGTGCCTTGTATACAATTGCTGCATTGCATCGAAAATGAAGTTGGTGGTGGCTCATCAACATTAGTTGATGGCCTTGCTGTAACAGAAGAGTTAAAAAAAGAACATCCAAGATTTTTCCAAATTTTAACCGAAATAAAAGTCAGATTTCAATTTGTCGATGATAATGTTGTTTTAGAAGACTGGGCCGAAATGATTGAACTAGATGAAAATAAAAGACTTAAACAAGTCAGATTTAGTCCTCGATTAGATTTTGTACCCTTAATGGAAAAGGAAAAATTAGAATTATATTACGCTGCTAGAAACAAAATTTCAGAAATGTACAACTCAAAAAAATTCAGAATTGAATTTAAATTAAAACCTGGTGATCTAATAATGATAGACAATTACAGACTTCTTCATGGTAGAACCGAATATAATGCTAATGAGGGTAATCGGTTTTTACAAGGTTGCTATATAGATTATGATAGCACTGAGGGAAAACTCAAACACTTGAAAAGAAAATTCAATATATAAATTATTTGTTAAAGCAATTGTTTACTAATATTGCCATTAATATCCAAATTACAAATGTTTCTCCATGACTAAATATATAATCAGCTCCAGCAAAACCTGCTGCAATATTGATAGCATAAATAATTATCGTAGAGACAATTAAGCTTACAATTAAGTTAATTAATCCTTTTACATATTTCATAATAAAACAATATAGATATTCAAGTTCAATGCAATTTTTAATTTTCTATTTTTAAGTGAAGTTTTTTTAAGATGCGGGAATACTAATAAATAGTTAGGTAGTATTCAAGAAATATATTTAATTAATTTGTAAATAAATATCTTGAATACAACCTTGCTGAAATTTAACTTCTAATTAAGGAGGTAGTTTTAATGAATCAAATGCCACCTGACACTTAGCTGGGTAGCTTCATATTTCATAAAAACGAAAATAAAAAACTTAAAGTCCATTCGGACTTAAATGCCATCGAGGCGACTTAAGGGAGCTCTTTTGGCTGGAGAGCAAAGGGGCGACCCCTTAAGTAAATTAAATTTACAATTTTAAAAGTAGGCAGATTAATTTATCTTTAAAATTTATTCTTTTATTATATTTGCTCCTGATTTCACCTATCCCTTTTAAGATTTCTGTATTACTTAAATTCAATAAAGTTGAAATGTATCGTTTTTTAATCATTTCCACATATTTCTCTCTCGATATCTTTACTTTGAAAGAAAACGTTTTCGAAATACTTCCGGGATATAAACCATTTATAAATCTCAGTATTTTTTGATCTTTTTTAAGCGATTTACTCAATTTTTTTTTCATTTTTGTAAAAGTTGGAATTTCATTTTTAGATGTGGCTAACGTAAATATTGCTATCCGACCACTTGAATTAAGGCAATTCATGCATAGTAAAAGTAGTTTGTTTATATCTTTAAGTGGTAAAAAATGAATTGTTTGTTTTAGTAAAATTAAATCAAATTTTTTTCTATTCTTTTTGAAATAATTTATTGCATCTATTTTATTAAAAATAATTCTTTTATCTCGATCTTTATGTTGCTCAATATCAATACCTGTAGGCTTATTAACTAATCTAAGCTTAGATGTTAAGTTTCCTAATATCTTACCTCTACCACAACCAATATCTAAAATTTCAGAATACTTATTGAGTTTTGTCTCTTTAATTAAAAATTTGTTAAAAGATTTAATATAACTATTTGAGGAAAGCCAAGTTTCATTGTCCCAATTCTTTAATGACACGCAATATTAAATTTTTTTAATCGCCAATAATTATATGGCCATGGAGTTAAAAAACCAGCTAAGAGCATAATTGGCACAACCCACCATGTTAATATTGCACCACCGGTTAAAAAGTAATCAGTTAAGTTCATGGCAACTTCCATACTTATCATTGATATAAAACTCATTCCAATTGCAGTTTTAAAAGCTTTTGAAAAATCAAAACTTTGTCTCATTAATATAATTGTTTCCAAAATAATACTTGTAATCAAACCATTAATAATAGCTAAAATCATAATTCCTAAAATAGGAAATGGAATTTTTGTAAGCTGAAAAAATAAAATTGTACCTAAATCTCCGATTGCACAACCTAATAAACACCAAGCGGTATTTTTAGCACTTCTTTTCCAAGTATGTTTGCATGACCAATGAAAATTAGCCTTGGCAGTTGTGTCCATTAAGTTAATTTATATCAACTTTGGCAATCATTCCAACTTGATAATGGCCTGGAACATTACAAGCTACTTCAATGTTAACTGCATTATCAAATTTCCAGATGATTTCTCCCTTTTGTTTTGGTTCAAGTAAGACACTATTACTATGCGAATGGGCCATAGCTTTATCTATTTTTGCCATTTTTTTCATTTTTTCTTTATCAATGGAATCAACTAAAAGAATTTCATTTTCAACCATTTTCATCATCTCTGGTTGATGTTTCATATGCATCATTTTATTTGCAATATTAAATTCATGAACAAGCATACCTGCATTTTCAACTTCAAATTTTATTGTTTCGCCTGATTTAATTTGAAATGAACTTGGCTCATAATAATTGTCATACATTACAACTTTAATTGTTCTTGAAATCTCGCTCTCTTTACCTTTTGTGCCAATTTTCATATTTTTATCTGCGTAGGCAAATGTATTGAAAAATAAAGTTATTAGTAAAATTTTAACTAATCTCATATCGAAAAAATAATATTTTAAAATGTTTTAACAATGGGTCAATTTGTACTATTATGTTATTGTACTAAAATGATTTTCAAACAATTATTCGATACAAAATCTTCGACATATACTTATTTAATATCATCCGGAGAAGGTAGAGAAGCATTGCTTATAGATCCTGTAATAGAGAATGTTGGTGAATATATAAATTTGCTCAAAAAATTAGATTTAAAATTAGTAAAAGTAATTGACACTCATATTCACGCTGATCATGTAACAGGAGCATCTAAGCTCAAAGATATTACTAAATGCTCTACCATCATGGGTGCTCATACTCCTGCGGATGCTGTTGAAATTAAAGTTAAAGATGATGAATATATTAATCTAGATAATCTTAAAATTAGAGCGATGTATACTCCTGGACATACTTCTGATAGTTATTGTTTTTTAATGAAAAATTATCTTTTTTCAGGTGACACACTGTTAATTAACGGGACTGGTCGAACAGATTTTCAAAATGGTAGTTCAAAAGATGCTTATAATTCAATATTTAATAAACTTTTAAAATTGCCAGAGGAAACTCTTCTATACCCTGCACATGATTATAAAGGTGAAAGAGTAAGCACAATTGGAAAAGAGAAAAAACAAAATCCAAGATTGCAAGTAAACAGTGTTGATGAATATATTGAAATTATGAACAATCTCAATTTAAAAAAACCTACCCAAATTGACTACAATGTATCTAAAAATATTAATTTAGGTGTTTAAATTAAATAGAAGATTTTAAAGCTTTATATATTAGTGCTTTACTAGTTTCACCAAGACTTCGATAAACTTCTTTATTGTCTTTAAAAATTAAAAGAGTAGTTTGATATTGTACATTAAAAAATTTAGCAATTTCTTTGTTAGTAACATCAAATGAAAAATATTCAATATTTTCAAAATCGTTTTTTGCTTTTTTCAAAACTTTCATTTGACTAGCACAAGACATACAATACTTAATCCAAGAGCTCACTACTACAACCTTGCCCTCAGATTGTGCTTTATCAAATAATTCTTTTTTAAAAGTTGTTTCCTTTTCCATAGCATTGACATTGAGTGCAAATAAAAGAAAACAGAAAGTTAAGATTTTTTTCATATTTGTTTATACAACAAATATTAAAAACCAATAAGAAGCTAATCCGGAAAATATTGTCGCAATTATGCTTCTAGAGAAAATACCAATAATCATTGCAATTATTGCTGCTAATATCTTTGGATTATCCTCTATTTGGAACAAGCCCTTATCATTAATAAAAATGGCTGGGAAAATTATTGCAGGAAATATTGCAGATGGCACAAATGATAATATCTTTCTAATTCTATCATTGAACATTTCTTTTTTGATTAAAGCTATCATGGAAAATCTTGTTAAATAAGTAATCAACCCGCAATATAAAATTAATGCCCAGTTACTCATACTTTTTTATTTTTTGTTGTTAATATCATTGCAGTAAATAATCCTGCTAGAGCAGCAACAATGACGTAGGCTCTAAAAGGAATATAATTATAACCTAGTGTAGCAACTAATCCTGAAATAATTATTACAATCACATTTATAAATTTTCTAAAATCATTTACTAATAAAGCTAAAAAGGTTAAAGGAACTGCAAAACTTAGTCCAAGTTTCTCTGGAATTGCTGCTCCAAGTATAATTCCTAAAAATGTTGTTGATTGCCATATCACCCAACAGGTAGCTCCCCCACCCACTAAGTGAAAATATCTATTATTATCTTTATTCTTTTTTAAATATTCATTTGAAATTGCAAATGCCTGATCAATCAAAAAATATGAAATAATAATTTTCCAGATTAATTTTAAATCTGATAGATGTTCAGATACAACTGCACCATAAAGTAAATGTCTTGAATTAACAGCCCCAACAGAACTTATTATTACTAACGATGAGGCCCCTCCTGAAAACAATTGCAATAATACTATTTGAGAAGCGCCACCAAAAATTATTAATGACATTGCCATTGTTTCAATTGGAGTAAATCCAATATCAATAGCTAATACGCCAAATATCAAACCAAATGGGACAACTGGTATCATAAGTGGGCTTACATCGATAATTCCCTTTAAAAAAACTTTAAAGTTACTTTTCATTCTAAAAGGTTTTTATTAGAAGCAAACTATATGATCAATATGAATTGGTCTTTTGATACCGAATTTTTCATCAACTTCGTGTTGGTGAATATGATGTGAATGAACAAATACAGGAATTAAGGTGTTGCTAGGAGTTTTAAGAGTATAAATAAAATTAGTTCCTCTAAATTTTCGATCAACCACCTCAAGTTTTAAATTACTTGTGTCATCATGTTCTAAGTCCTCTGGCTGGAGTAATAATTGTACATCCGACCCTTCTGGATATTCTCTTATAAAGTTACCCTCAATGGTACCTAAATCCCAATTTTCTAAAGTATTTTTTCCAGTTACTTTTGCTGGAATTAAAATTCCTCTATTTAAAAAATTGACTACCTCAACAGAATTTGGGAAATGATAAACTTTATAAGGATCATCAAATTGTTTTAGTTCTTGATTTAAAATTATCCCGCATTTAGATCCTAAATAAAATGCTTCATAAGAATCATGAGTAACTATGATTGTTGTGATTTTTAATTTGTTGAGAATTTTTTTTAGTCTTACTTGAATTTCCTCTTTAAAACTTTGGTCTACATTTGATAATGGTTCATCAAGCAGCAATAAGTCTGGTTGCATTATCAATGATCTTGCCAATGAGGCTCTCTGAGCTTCACCAGCGCTAATTTCATGAGGATATTTACTTAGTATTTTAGAAATATCTAGTAGCTCTACTATTTCATCTAAACTAATTTTTTTATCTTTTTTTTCTTTATTTTTTTCAGATCCAAGTAAAATATTTTTTTTAACAGTATAATGTGGAAATAAGCTATTGTCTTGAAAAGCAAGCGATATGTTTCTATCTTCTGGTTCTAAATTTATTTTTTTAGAAGATAATGTTTTTCCATTTAAAATAATCGAACCCTTTTTAATTTTTTCAAGGCCTGCAATTGTTCTTAATATTGTAGTTTTACCAATACCTGAAGGACCCAAGAGACATATTACATCACCTTGGTTTTCAATCGAGAAATTAACATCCCTAACTTTAGTTTTGCTATTTATATTAAAATCAACGTTTTTAACTTCAAAAAAATTTTTATTCATTGTTGTCTCTCAAAATATATTTAGATGTAACAATTATGAAAAAAGTTGCAATCAAAATTAAAAATAGAGAAGGAACTGCAGCAGCCTCAAGCAAATCCTCTGATGCAGAGATATAGGCTGTAGTTGCAAAAGTTTCAAAATTAAAAGGTCTTAAAATAAGAGTTATTGGTAGTTCTCTTATTATTTCTAAAGAGACTAATATTCCAACAAACAACAAGGAGTTTCTCAAAAAAGGAATATGAATATTCATAAAAGTTTTTCTTTTTGAGTAACCAAGAAGATATGAACTTTCGTCAACTGAAATGTTAATTTTTTCATAACCTGATTTAATTCCATTATATGCAAGTGAATAAAATCTAATAAAGTATACAATAACCAATCCAAGAATTGATCCTATAAAAACTTTTTTGATAGAAACAAAACCTAAATTTTTAACTAAACTATTATCAAACCACGCAATAAAAGTTATGAACGCAACAGCTAAAATTACTCCTGGTATTGCATAACCTGAAATAGATAAAGTAGATAAAAAATTTAAAGTTTTATTTTTATTTACTCTGTTTCCGTAATTCGAAATTAAACCAAAAATTATCAACATCAGACTTGATAAAGTTACCAAATAAAGAGTATTGGCTAACAAATCTAAAGCATTCAAATCAAACAAATTTTCAGGAAATTTAATTGTCCAATACATCATTTGACTGAGAGGAAATAAAAAACTTAAAAAGAAAACAAAAAAACAGAATGAAAATGCTAAAAAAGCCTTTTTACCTGAAAGTTGTATTTTTTCTTTTTGTTTAAATCCTGCCTTAGTATTGAAATGATATTTGGCGTTTTTTCTTGATAAATTTTCTAAAATAAATACTGCAAAAATAAATAACAATAAAAAAAATGATAATCGATTTGCAAATGCCAAATCATCAAAGGCAATCCAAGAATTATAGATGCCAGTTGTTAATGTATTTATTGAAAAGAAATCTACTGCACCAAATTCAGCAAGTGTTTCCATGGCCACTAGTGATAAACCAGCAACTATTGCAGGCCTTGCTGCTGGCAGAATGATTGAATAAAGAGCCTTTAACTTAGTTAAACCAAGATTTTTTCCTAAATCAATTATATTTTGTGATTGATATAAAAAAGATGCCCTTGCTAGAATATATACGTAGGCATAAAGTGAAAAAGAGATTGATAAGACCGCCCCTAATAAGCCATCAAACTTTGGAATACTTTGATTGTAATTGCCTTCACCAAATAAATTTTTTAAAATGGTATATGCTGTGCCATAATTTTCAAAAAAAGCTGTTAAAGAATATGCGTAAATATAAGGTGGGACAGCGAAAGATAATATTAGAGCCCACTTAAAAAAATTACTGAATGGGAAATTGAAAAATGAAACTAGGTAGGCAGATCCTGTCCCTATTAAAAAAGTTATAATTAAAACACTTACCAATAAAATTAAAGAGTTAAAAATATACTCCATTAAAAAAGTATCTTTTAATACTTGATAGTAATTTGATGTGCTCTCAAAAAAACTAGAAAAGACGGTTAAAATTGGAATAATTACAAATATTGAAATTATAAAAGAGGATATATACCAAAAATTTATTCTCATAATTTATAATCCGCCTTATAAACATGAAAGTATTATGTTCATGGCCTTAGTAAGGAGACAACTTAACTAAGGCGCATGAACACCCAGAAAAATCAAAAATCAAATACTTTAAGGATATGCGGAACCTCCTCAGTTTTAATTTCTGAAAGCTTTCTGTTATTTACCCTTTTGTTGATTTTTTCACACTCCAAACTACATGGGGAACATGCTTTGGAAGACTTATTTAAATCAACTTCAGAAATAAATTTCTTTTTTTCTTCCATTGGTTACTTCCAACCAGCGGCTGTCATTACTTCCACTGCAGCTGCTTGATTTTTTCCATAAGAGGCTAATTTAGTTTTCATATCTTGTTTGAAATCTAATCCTAAATTATTGACTACTAATGGACTTGGTGAAACACCATCAATCATTGGAAACTCAAAAGTATTATTTGTAAAATGCTCTTGAGACTCTGGAGTTAATAAAAACTCTACAAGTTTTACAGCATTAGCTTTGTTAGGTGCACCTTTTACTAAAGCAGCACAACTAACATTCATGTGCGTTCCTCTATCATTTTGATTAGGAAAAAAAGCTTTAACTTTTTTTGCAGCTTCCTGTTGCTCTGCACCTTTTTTACCGGATAACATAAGAGCTAAGTAGTAAGTATTAGCTACAGCGATATCAGCTTCACCAGCTGCGACTGCCATAATTTGTGCTCTATCATTACCTGTTGGTGTTCTTGCCATGTTTGCAACAACTCCCTCAGCCCATGCTGCTGTTGCAGCTTTTCCATTATTTTTAATCAAAGACGCTACAAGAGATTTATTATAAATGTTACTAGATTTTCTAATTACCAATCTACCTTTCCATTTTGGATCAGCTAAACCTTCATAAGTCATTCCAGATAATTCAGCACCAGTTACTCTTTCTGGTGAGTAGTAAATTATTCTTGCTCTTTTTGCGATTCCAACCCACTTGTTTGTTCTAAAGCTTTTTGGAACAGCATCTTTAATTGCTGCAGATGTTAAACCACTCTGAAGCGTGCCTTTGGTATCCATTGCACCACATCTTCCTGCATCTGCAGTGATGTATAAGTCAGCAGCAGAGTCTGCACCTTCACTTATAATTCTTTTTTCTAAAGCACCTGATTTTCCGTTTATCAAATTAACTTTAATCCCAGTCATATTTGTAAACTTAGAATAAAGCTCAGAGTCTGCTTTATAATGTCTTGCATTGAAAACATTAACCTCGTTAGCAATTGCAAATGACGATGCAATTACTGAAAAGATTAACGTTATAATTGATATCTTCCTCATTTATTCTCCGTTATTTTAAGTTCTTCCGCATAATTTAATGAGAATGAGAACTATTCTCATCGATAATGATTATCAATCGCAATAGTGTCGCAGTTTACTGAGACTTCCAGTCGCCTATTTTGCTAAATAAGAAATTTCTAAAAGCTTTTACTCTAGCTGTGTTTTTTAGAGATTGAGGATACACAAAATGTGCTTCCGTGATTGGTCCCTCTGATTTTGGAAGAACTTTAATTATATTTCTTGAATTACTGACCAGATATTCTGGTAATGCAGCTAAACCAACACCAGCTTCTACTGCTAAAAGCAGTCCCATTACGCTATTAACCTTCATAATAGTCTTTCGTTTTTTTCCATCATGCATTCCTAATTTAAGCGCCCAATCTGGATTATAAACAGGTGATGGTGCACCTTTGCCAAAAGATATAAATTTATGCTTAGTTAAATCAGCTATAGTCTTAGGCATACCATGTTTCTCTAAGTACTTATTTGAACCATATATAAAGTACTTAAGATCAATCAATTTTTTTTGAATATAATTTAGTTGTTTTGGTCTTCTCATAAAAATACCAATATCAGCTTGTCTAGTGCTCAAATCTAGCTCTTTATCCTCAAAGATAAGCTCTATTTCTACTTCAGGGTTTAGACGCATAAACTCTTCAATTCTTGGTGTTAACCAGTGTGTACCGAAACTTCTAACTGTTGTAATTGTTAATTTGCCAGTAGGTTTGTTTTTTTGATCTCCTAGAGATGTTTCAACTTCTTTTAATTTGCTAATAACTTCATGAGCTGTCTTAAAAACATACTCTCCGTTTTCTGTAAGTGTAAGCCCTCTTGCATGTCTTTCAAATAACTGAACTTTTAGATCCTGTTCTAAAGATTGAATTTGTCTACTAATTGCAGATTGACTAAGGTTTAAATTAACAGTGGCATTAGTAAAACTTCCTGCCTCCGCTACTGCATGAAAAATCTTAAGTTTATCCCAATCCATTATTTATTTAAATCAACTAAAACTCTCCCAGAAATTTCACCCTTTAATATTTTAGGATAAGTTTCAATTAACTCCTCCAAGCTAACTGTTTGAACAGATTTTTCCAACAAATTAAAATCGATTAGTTTTGCTGCTTCACCCCAAATAAATTCTCTTCTTTTGATATTGCAATTAGCAGAGTCCATTCCCCAAAGTTTTATTCCTCGTAACATAAATGGAATAACATTAGTATTAAGTTCATTAGTGCTTGCATTACCGCAGACTGCAATTATCCCATTTGAATTAGTTTGAACAATTGCATTTGCTAAAATTTTTCCACCGACAGTATCGACTACTCCATCCCATAAACCCTTATCTATAAGCTTAGGATCTTTATTAAATTCACTACGATTTATAACATTTTTAGCACCTAACGATTTAAGATAATCTGCTTTTGAGTCTTTGCCTGAAACAGCTGTTACTTTGTATCCTAGTTTATTTAGTATCATTACCGCAATACTTCCTACTCCACCTGATGCTCCAGTAACTAAAACATCATTTACTTTTGCACCAAGTAATATTTCTTCTCTTGCTTTAATTGCAAATGCGGCCATTAAAGAAGTAAAACCTGCAGTGCCTAAAATCATTGCTTGCTTACTAGTTAGGTCATCCGGTTTTTTTACTAAAAAATCACCATTGACTTTAGCCATTTGTGAATAACCACCATAAAAGATCTCTCCAACCCTAAACCCAGTTAAAATTACTTGATCACCTGACTTAAACTTTGAATTATCACTTTCAACAACAGTACCTGAAAAATCAATTCCAGGGATGTGAGGAAATTCTTTTACTAATCTTCCTCCATTTTTTAAAATCATTCCATCTTTAAAATTTAGATCTGAATAATCTACTTTAATGGTTACATCACCATGTTTTAAAAAACTTTTATCTACTGATTTTACTTCTCTAGTAAAGTTGTCACCCTCTTGATTTAAAACTAATGCTTTAAATTGATCAGACACTTTTAATCTTTTGAATTGCTTATTAACCTTAAATATCTATTTTGATAACTTAGATCTTCTTTGAATTGACCTAAATAATAATTTGTAATAGTTGTTGCTTGTTCTTTTTTAATTCCTCTCATAGTCATGCACTGATGAGTTGAATCTATTGTCACTGCTACCCCTTTAGCATCCAATGCTCCCATTAGTGTATTCGCAATTTGCATAGTTAGTCTTTCCTGAGTTTGCAATCTTTTGGAGAAAACCTCAACAACTCTTGCTAATTTACTTAACCCTACAACCCTTTGATTAGGGATGTAAGCCACATGAGCTTTACCTATAATAGGTGCCATGTGATGCTCACAATGACTCTGAACAGAAATATTCTTTTGAATAACCATGTCATCATATCCATCAACATCTCCAAATGTTTTATCTAAAACCTGTATAGGATCTTCTTTATAACCTTTGAAATACTCTTTGAATGCTTTAACCACTCTTTTTGGTGTTTCCAATAATCCTTCTCTACTTGGATCTTCACCCATCCAAGCTAAAATAGTTTTAAAAGCTTCTTCAGCTTCCTTATCAGAAATCTTTTTGGAATTTTGATTAATATCTACATCTTTAACTAATTTCATGGAAGGTTTTATACCTATAAATGTGTATTTTTAAAATATTTAATATATCTAGATATGTGCTACATAATCACCGAATATGTTCAAAAAAAGAGAAAATGTGTTGGAAATTGAAGAAGGGAATCTACTTTCTCCAAAATTTGATAATGACGGATTAATTCCTGTTATTACAATGTGTTCACAAACAAAAGAGATTTTAATGCATGGTTATATGAATGTTGAAGCATTAAAAAAAACTATCGAAACAAAAGAGGCTCATTATTACAGCAGATCAAGAAAAGCTATCTGGCATAAAGGTAAAACAAGTGGTTTTGTTCAAAAAGTAACTGAAATGAAAATTGACGATGACCAAGATTCTATTTGGTTAACTGTTGATATCGGTGATGGAGCTAGCTGTCATGTTGGTTATCGATCTTGTTTTTATAGATCCATTCCACTTGGGCCAATTAAAAATGGACGACAAATAGAGATGAAATTTACTGAAAAAGAAAAAAAATTTGACCCTGAAAAAGTTTATAAAGGCCAACCCAACCCAACTAAAATTTAATATCACTATGAGAGTATTTAATCCTTTTGGTCCTAAGATTGCTATAACTAAAATTCCAAAAAAAATAATAAATCAAATAAATAAAGAAGTTGATTTGATTGTAAATAATAAATCCAGATCAAAAAGAAGTGATTATTCAAATGAACTTGTGGGTCAAGTAAAACAAGAGATAAGATTATCAACCAAATTTGTAAATAAACATATTTTAAAGTTCATTAAATTAAATGTGAAAAAATATATCAAGCAATGTACCAACAAGAACGTAAAAAAAATAAATTTAAAAAGTTTTTGGGTAGTAAGGCAATATAAGAATGAATATAACCCAATTCATTTTCATAACGGTAATATCTCAGGAGTTGGTTATTTAAAGATTCCAAAAAATATTACTAAAGGAACAAA
Organism: uncultured Pelagibacteraceae bacterium; assembly: GCA_902524865.1. GTDB lineage: Bacteria > Pseudomonadota > Alphaproteobacteria > Pelagibacterales > Pelagibacteraceae > Pelagibacter. The sequence goes on from CABZEV010000003.1 coordinate 27,075, forward strand.
AAGACTTAAAACGAATGGGACAATAGATTTTATACATGGTTCTAAATCTTTTTTAAGTAATAGTTTGCATAATCACAATCCAAAGGTTGGTGATATGATTATATTTCCAAATTATTTAATGCATACTGCTTATCCTTTTAAAAGAGAGGGCGAGAGAAGATCTTTTTCGTTCAATTTAGATATTGATAAAAAAACATTTAACGTTTTCTATGGATAAAATTCAAAAAAATGTTCTTGGAGAAAAGTTAGAGGAATGTTCTCTAGATCCTTTAACGGGTTGGTATCGAGATGGTTGTTGTAATACTGATGAAAATGATCATGGGTTACACACAGTTTGTGCAAAAGTTACAACAGAATTTTTAGAATGGTGCAAAGAAGCTGGGAATGATTTAATTACCCCACACCCTGAATTTGGATTTCCCGGATTAAAAGACGGTGATGGATGGTGTGTTTGTGCTACTTGGTATGCTCGTGCAGTGGAAGCTGGCAAAGGTTGTCCAATATTTTTAAAGAGTACTCACGAAAACACACTTAAAATTTTACCAATTGAAACTTTAAAGAAATTTGCAATAGATCTGTCTTAATTACATATTGCCATACTTAGGTCCACCACCGCCTTCTGGAGTAACCCAAGTAATATTTTGTGATGGCTCTTTAATATCACAAGTTTTACAATGAATACAATTTTGATAATTAATCACAAACTTTTTGACATTATTTTCATTTTGTACCTCATAAACTCCGACTGGACAATATCTTTGAGCAGGTTCATCAAATTTTTCTAAAGTATAACGTATTGGCAAATTTGGATCTTTCAATTTCAAATGTACCGGTTGGTTATCAGCGTGATTTGTTCCAGTCAAATATACTGAGCTTGTTTTATCAAAGGTGATGATATTATCAGGTTTTGGGTATTCAATTTTAGGCATTTCATTTGCTGGCTTAAGTGTTTCGTGATCAGCATGTTTGTGTTTTAAGGTAAAAGGCATTCTACCTCTGAATAAAATTTGATCTATTCCTGTAAAAATAATACCCAAAATAAGACCCCAGCTAAAACTTGGTTTGACATTTCTAGCTTTGTAAAGTTCTTCATAAACCCAGCTATTTTTGAACTTTTCCTCAAAGATCGATAAATCTTTTTTCAATTTAAAGTGTTCATCAATAGTTTCAGCTGCTATCATTCCACTTTTCATGGCTGTATGAGAACCTTTTATTTTAGGCATATTAAGCGTACCCGCATCACATCCAATAAGTAATGCTCCAGGCATAAACATTTTCGGTAAACTTTGAAAACCACCTTCAATTAAAGCTCTTGCTCCATAAGAAATTCTTTTTCCTCCTTCAATAATTTTTCTAATTGCTGGATGTGTTTTAAATCTTTGAAATTCATCAAATGGAGATAGGTGAGGATTTTTATAATCTAATCCAATGACATAACCTAAGAAAACTTGTTTGTTATCAGCGTGATATATAAAACTTCCACCATAGGTATTTTTATCTAATGGCCAACCAGCTGTATGCATGACCATCCCCTCTTCATGATTTTTTTCTTCAATTTCCCAAATTTCTTTAAAACCAATTCCATATTGTTGAGGATCTTTTCCTTTATCTAATTCAAACTTGTTAATTAATTGTTTACCTAAATGACCTCTACAGCCCTCTGCAAAAACAGTTACTTTACCAATAAGATCAATACCAGGCTCATAACTATCTTTTTTATTTCCTTCTTTATCTAAACCCATATCTTGAGTTGCAACGCCTTTAACAGAGCCATCATCGTTATATAGTACTTCGCTTGCCGGAAATCCTGGAAAAATTTCTACACCAAGTGCTTCAGCTTGTTCTGCAAGCCATCGGCATAAATTTGCAAGGCTTATAATATAATTTTTATGATTTTTTTGAACCGCTGGTAGTAACCAAGTTGGCCAGCTTAATGAATTATTCTTTCCTAAAAATAAAAATCTCTCTTTAGTAACCTTAGTTTTGATGGGTGAGTCTAATTCTCTCCAACCAGGAATTAATTCATCTAAAGCTCTTGTTTCAAAAACATTTCCACTTAAAATATGTGCACCTATTTCAGATGCTTTCTCTAACAAACAAATGTTTAGTTCTGAATTTAGTTGTTTTAATCTAATGGCTGCGGCTAGTCCTGATGGACCTCCACCCACTATAACTACATCATATTCCATTGTCTCTCTGGACATAATCAATTTTTTACAGATTATATTATTTTTGTATAGTGTTTAATTTGTTCAATTCCTCTAAGAACTGAGGAACTGCTTCAAAAAGATCAGCTTCAAGTCCATAATCTGCGACACTAAAAATTGGCGCTTCACCATCTTTATTGATTGCTACGATCACTTTACTCTCTTTCATACCAGCTAAGTGTTGAATAGCACCTGAGATACCAACAGCGATATATAAATCAGGGACAACAACTTTTCCAGTTTGACCAACTTGATGATCATTACTTATATATCCTGCATCAACTGCTGCTCTTGAAGCTCCAATAGCTGCATTTAATTTATCAGCTAAAGAAGTAATTAATTTAAAATTATCGCCACTCTGCATTCCTCTTCCGCCAGAAACAACAACTCTCGCTGTACCAAGTTCAGGTCTATCAGATTTAACTTCTTCTCTTTTGATAAATTTTGTTTTTGCGAATTCTTCACCAGGATCTGCTTTTACTATAGGAGCCGATCCACCTGAGCTTTCACATGGATCAAAAGATGTGGGTCTGATGGTTACACATTTTTTTGCATCTTTACTTTTAACTGTTGCAAAAGCATTTCCTGCATAAATTGGTCTTAAGAAAGTATCGGGCGCAATTACTTTAATAATATCACTTATTTGAGATGTATCTAAAGCAGCAGCAATTCTTGGCATTAAATTTTTGCCAAAGGTATTCGCTGAACTAATGATATGTGAATAATTTTCAGCTAATTTTACAATTACTGGCGCAAAATTTTCAGCAACAAAGTTTTCATAGTGAGTAGCTTCAACTTGAATAACCTTTTTAATTAATGGCAGCTCTGAAAGTGCTTTAGCAGCTTCATCACAATTATGTCCAATAATAATTGCATGTACATCATTATCAATTTGAGAAGCTGCTGTACTTGCATTTAGCGTAAATGGCTTTAACTGTTTATTATTGTGTTCTGCAATTAATAAAACCGACATTATATTACCTTAGCTTCATTTTTCAATTTTTGAACCAACTCGGCTACACTTGAAACTTTTATTCCAGCTTTTCTTTTTGGTGGTTCCTCAACTTTAACCTGCTCGATTCTAGGAGTTATATCTACCCCTAAATCTGACGCATTCAATTGTTCTATGGGTTTTTTCTTTGCCTTCATTATATTTGGTAATGAGGCATATCTTGGTTCGTTTAATCTTAAGTCACAAGTTACTATTGCAGGAACATTAATTTCTATTGTTTCTAAACCTTCATCTATTTCTCTAGTAACTTCTAATTTACCATCTTTAATTTCTATTTTAGAGGCAAAAGTTGCTTGGGGCCAATTTAAAAGCGCGCTTAACATTTGACCTGTTTGATTACAATCGTCATCAATAGCTTGTTTGCCCATAAAAACTAAATCTGGTTTTTCTTTTTCAACAATTTTCTGTAACAATTTAGAAACAGCAAGAGGTTCAATTATACCATCAGTCTTAACAAGTATTCCTCTATCTGCTCCTACTGCTAAAGCTTTACGAACAGTTTCTTGAGCTTTCTCTTCACCAATACTTACTGCAACTACTTCTGTGGCTTTACCAGCATCTTTAATTTTTACTGCTTCTTCGATTGCATTATCATCAGGTGGGTTGGTAGACATTTTAACATTATCAGTTACAACACCTGTGTTATCTTCTTTAACTCTGATTTGAACGTTGTAATCAATTACTCTTTTTACTGCAACTAAAATTTTCATTAAGCTCTCAACAATTTATTTTCAGTATCATAAGGACTTTCATCTAATATCGTAGCTTCATACATCTTGCCTAAAATATCAACCCTAAGTTTCTCCCCTACATTAGCCAAGTCTGGTTTTACCATTGCCAATGCAATTGACTTATCTAATCTAAATCCATATTCACCACCGGTTGCTCTTCCAACAACTTTATCATCTTTATAAATTGGATTGTTTCCTAATACATCTGAGTCAGTTGTATTATGAACTTCGAGAGTGACTAATTTATTATCAAAACCTTTTTCTCTCCACTTGTTTAATGCTTCAAGACCTATGAAATTTCCTTTATTTGGATGCACAAACCTATCTAACCCTGACTCGTAGGGTGAATATTCTATTGAAAGTTCTGTTCCTACTAATTTGTAAGATTTTTCAATTCGTAAACTATTCATCGCTCTAATTCCAAAAGGCTTCAGCCCTAAATCTTTTCCAGCTTCCATTAATTTATCAAAAATATGATTTTGATACTCAATTGGATGATGTAATTCCCAACCGAGCTCTCCAACAAAGTTTACTCGCATTGCATTTACTGGAGCATAGCCAACATTAACATTTTTAGCTGTTAACCATTTAAAATTTTCATTAGAAAAATCATCTGAGGAAACTTTTTGAATTAATTGTCTTGCCTTTGGTCCAGCTACAACAAGCACTCCTTTGCTATTAGTTAAATCCTCAAATATTACTGATCCATCAGTTGGCATCCACTTTTGTATCCAATCATGATCTAGCCTTAGATTTGCACCTGCTGAAACAAGATAATAGCTGTTTTCAGCCTCTTTCATAATTGTAAATTCTGAATGAACTCCCCCTTTTGTATTTAATGCATGACATAAATTTATTCTGCCAATTTTTTTGGGAAGTTTATTTGCTACTAAATAATCTAAAAATTCCTCAGCTTTAGGACCTTTAATTCGACATTTTGCAAATGCTGTCATATCTAATAGACCAACATTTTCTTTTACATTCTGACACTCTTTTTTAATTGCATCAAACCATTTTGACCTTCTAAATGACCAGTCATCTTTTTGTTTCATACCATCCGTTGCAAAAAAATTAGGTCTCTCCCAACCAAACTTTTGACCAAATACTGCTCCTAAATCTTTCATTCTTTCATAACAAGGAGATGTTCTTAATGGTCTTGCAGCTGGTCTTTCCTCATCAGGATAATGAACAATAAACACGTGACTATAAGCCTCCTCATTTTTTGCTTTTAAATAAGATTTGGTTGCATAATTTCCGTAACGTCTAGGTTCAACACCAAGCATGTCAATTGTTGGTTCTCCATCAACAATCCATTCTGCTAATTGCCAACCTGCTCCTCCAGCAGCTGTGATACCAAAACTATGACCCTCATTAATCCAAAAATTTTTTAATCCCCAAGCTGGCCCGACTATTGGATTGCCGTCAGGCGTATAACAAATTGCTCCATTGTAAACTTTTTTAACTCCGACTTCACCAAATGCAGGAACTCTATGAATAGCACCCTCAATATGAGGTGCCAGACGATCTAAATCTTCTTGGAATAATTCGTATTCAGAATCTTTTGAAGGTCCCTCAACATAACAAGCTGGAGCACCATCTTCATAGGGACCTAATATTAATCCTCCTGCTTCTTCTCTCATATACCATCTGCTATCACTATCTCTTAAAACTCCCATCTCAGGCAATCCAGCTTTTTTTCTTTTTTGAATTTCTGGGTGAGGTTCTGTCACGATATATTGATGTTCAACCGGTATAACTGGTATATCTAATCCAACCATTTCACCTGTTTGACGTGCAAAATTTCCTGAGCAAGAAATAACATGTTCACACTCAATTGAACCTTTATCAGTTTCAACTACCCAACCACTTTTTGTTTGCCGGATTGCTGTAACAGCTGTATTTCTATAAATCTCCGCTCCCCTATTTCTTGCACCTGAGGCTAAAGCTTGTGTTAAGTCAGCTGGCTGAATATATCCATCTTCAGGATGTTGAATAGCCCCAATTAAATCATCGGTTTGACATAAAGGCCAAATTTCTTTTACTTGTTGCGGTGATAAAAATTTTACATCAACACCAATTGTTTTAGCAACACCAGCATACTGGTGATATTCATCCATTCTATCTTTGGTGCTCGCTAAACGAATATTTGAAACTACACTAAAGCCAACATTTTTTCCTGTCTCTTCCTCTAGTGTTTTATAAAGATTAACTGCATACTTATGTAATTGACCAACTGAGTAACTCATATTAAACAGCGGTAATAATCCCGCCGCATGCCAAGTTGATCCAGATGTAAGTTCTTTTCTCTCAACTAAGACAACATCAGACCAGCCTTTTTTTGCTAAATGATAAAGAGCACTTACTCCAACCACACCACCACCAACAACAACCACTTTAGTTTTTGATTTCATTAAGCGATTCCTACTAAATTTTTATTCATAACGAAACAAAATTGTCATCTTTAATCATATTGAGCTACCTAATGGGATTGGACTGGAGACCATGGTTGTTAGCCAGCAATCTTTAAGTGGACCATCTGTTTCATATTTTTCAACTTGCCAGTTAAACTTATGATAGATTTTATCTTTATCTAAAAGGATCACTTCAAATTGAGCCCACTTTTCACCACTTCCAAGCTTTGTTATAGTGTGACTTAAGTGATTGATCATCATTTGATAAGAGTCTCCTTTGATCATTCTTTTGAATTTATCTAAAGGACCAGTTACTTTTTTGTTGTTAGGGTGAGCGAAATTCCAGGTTTGTTCAATACCGCTATCCTTATAGATAAGGTCATTATTTTGAAGTCCTGACAATTGAATTTCTATAACTCTATCAGGTTTAATATCACTATTAGGTTTTAGTAAATCTGCTTTTGAAATTGATACTGAAGTTAAAAAAATTAAAAAAGTACTAAATATGATCTGCAGTTTTTTTAACATCTTCTAAAAATTTTTTTCTTTTTTTCTCGCCTACGAAAGGTACAGCAAAGTATCTTCGATATATAACATCCGTTATGCCGCATATATTGAATACTCCCCGTCTCAGTCTTTTTGTTGGCATATTAAGAAAAAAAGTTCGTACAGCAAATTGTGGAGATCCGTAAGTGCAAAATACAACTGCTTTTTTTCCTTTTAGATTTCCTAGAGGGTATCCATAATTTCCAAACAATTTTTTAAATCTAAATGCCCATGGTGGTGCAAGAACTTTATCTATCCATCCTTCAACAATAGCTGGCATTCTAAAATTCCATATTGGAGCAATTAAGACTATTACATCAGAACTTTCGATTCTTTTTCTATGATTTAATACATTTTCAGTTGGTTCTTCTCCTGAATAAACTGGATCAAATTTTTCCTTATATAAGTCAACAACATCTGTAGAGTGACCATTTTTGTTAACTGTATCCACAAAAGTATTTCTTATAGATGCATTAAAAGATTTTTCATCATAATGACCATAGACAATAAAAATTTTTTTCATTTAATCTTCAAGAACAGGAAAAGCTTGTCTAACTTTTAGAAAATGTTTTTGATACTCCATTTTAGTACATTTATTCTCTATATATTTAATTTTTTTTTCTACTACCAATTTTTTAGCTTCCAGATTTTTGATTCCAAGTTGTAACCATAAAATCTTGGCTTTAATTTTAATTGTATCTCTCGCAATATCTAAAACTTCTTTAGAAGGTCTAAAAACGTTTACTATATCAACTTTATCTTTAATATCTGTTATTTTACCACATACGTCTTCTCCTAAAATTTTTTGACCTTTGGCTTTGAGATTTACAGGGTAAACTTTAAATCCATATTTTTGCATATATTTCATGACAATGGTTGATGCTTTTGTAGGATCATTGCTCACCCCAACCATTGCAATATTTTTGTACTTCGAAAGAATTTTTTTAATATCATGCATTATTTTTTTTTATTATCTATTTTTCCACTTAGGCTTTCTTTTTTCCAAAAAAGCCGAAATCCCTTCTTTAGCATCCATAGCCATCATATTTACTGTCATCATTTTACTTGTATGAGCATACGCTTTTCTAAGAGGCATCTCTAATTGTTTATAAAATGTTCGTTTACCAATTTTAATTGTTAAATTTGATTTAGAAGCAATCTTTTTTGCAATTTTTAAAACCTCATTATTTAATTTAGATTTTGAAAAACAATCATTTATTAAACCAATTTCTTTTGCAAAATTTGCTTTAATTGGCTCGCCTGTAAGCAACATTTTCATCATCGGTTTTTTATTAATTTTTCTACTAACAGCAACCATAGGCGTACTACAAAATAATCCAATATTTACTCCAGGAGTTGCAAATAATGCATCTTTAGTACTATAGGCTAAATCACAACTAGCAACTAACTGACAACCAGCTGCATATGCCGCTCCATGCACTTTAGCAATTACGGGCTTATTACCCTCGACTATTTGAAGCATTAACTTAGAACACAGATTAAATAATTTTTGATATTTGTTTCCAAATTTTAAACTTTTTATTTCTTTTAGGTTATGACCTGCACTAAAACCTTTTCCACTACCTTCTATAATAATTACTTTTGTTTTTTTATTTTGATCAAGTTTTTTTAGAACTTTAATTAAATCATTTAAAGTTTTAAAAGATAATGAATTATATGTTTTAGGATCATTGATTTGAACTATAGATATACTGCTAGATAAGTTCTTCACTAAAATATTCATCAGAAATTCTATTTGAGTTTGCCTTTTTCTCTCATTTTGGCTCTTATTTTAGTCGCCGATATTTTTTGTATTTCTTCTGACAACACTATCTCTTCAATTTTGTAACCAACACCTCTACCGTAACAAATATTTGTAATATTAGGGACTAACATAATTTTAAAACGACCTTCAAATTCTGGATTGAGTTTATCTTCTATCTTTTTTTTAATTGTCTCAAAATCGAAAGGATTATCATCCACTCCTTGTACATCTCTTATTTGAATACTAACTTGTCCAGTTTTTTTTAAAATTTCTTTAAATAAAGTGTAATGACCATCGTGAAATGGTTGCCATCTTCCTAACATTTGTGCTGTTGGCTTTTTATTATCCCACTGATATATCATTTTTTTATGTCCTTATATATTTTTGGTGCCCAATTTTTAGCATCTTGTGTAGTAACATGAAAGTTATACTTATCAGGTTTTACAAACATCTTGTTAGTATCGTCAAATCTCCCCTCTTTAATCGTATCTACCCAAATAATATAATCTGCGGGAAATAAACTTCTTGCCTCTGGTGTTGGACAAATAAAATCTGCTACAACATAATTACCATCCTTTATCAATTTTAAAGCAAAATCAGCCATTCTTCTTGCTTGTCTTTTTCTACCTTCTTCAGAAAAATCCCAGTCGTTAGCTTCTTTTCTTACCTCATCTGCATTCAATCTTTTTGCGTTTAATAATGGTGCAAGCTCATTTGCTAAAGTTGTTTTTCCAGATCCTGGTAAACCCATTATTAATATTATCTTCATTATTTTACTTTGTATAATCCAAGCCAAGCATTTACATCTTTACTTGCAATGTAATCAGATTTAAAAAATTCAATTTCTTCCCATTTATTATTTTTTTTTAATGCTTCAATTTTTTTATCAAAGCCATACTCCTCATAAATTCCCTCGTTTATAGTAAAACAAATTAATCCATTACTTTTAGTAATTCTTATAAATTCGTCTAAGGCTTGAGGTTTAACATGACCAAAAGTAAATGTTCCTACACACATTATAGCACCAAAAAAATTATTATTAATATTGATTGGTTTGTTTAAATCTAATTTGATTAATCTTTGATACAAATTTCTAGGTATTGTATCTAATAATTTTTGTGATAAGTCAGCACCATGGAAATATTTATAACCAAATTTTTTAAGTTCTAATCCTACCAACCCAGATCCACAACCCGCATCAAAAATAGATATATCTTTATTTAACGCATATTTTTTAAAAACTTCTACAGTTTCTTTAGGTCCTGTATAATTCCAATCAGCCATGTCTTGATTGTATTTGTTCCCCTCACCCCACTCATCATAATATTTCATAACTTCATGAGTAGTTTTGAGTTTATAAATAGGAACTTTATTTCCAACGTCTTTTTGAGCCATAAATATAATGAGATTATATTACACGATTAATTTCTTTGACAGCATTTTCAAAAAATATAATCATTATCTGATGAATTTTTCTTTAGAAATTGGACCTCAGACAGATCTAGATACTGTGCCCGCTATAAAAGATATTTATATTACCTTGCTACCTGGGGGAGATTATAAAGAGACAGCTCAACAAGCAGTTGAGTTAGTAAAGAAAGGTTTTAATCCAGTCCCGCATTTTCCCGCAAGATCTATGCTGGATGAAAAACAACTAAAAGATTATGTTTCGAGATGTAAAGATGGTGGAGTCGAACAAGTTTTAATCATAGGGGGAGGTAGGGAGCCGATGGGGAAATTCGATAGCTCTTTTCAACTTTTGGAGACTGGTTATTTTGAGAAGTTGACGATAGGAATTGCTGGACACCCAGAGGGGAGTCCTGATATATCCGATTCAGATTTAGAAAAAGCTATGAAAGATAAAAAGCCTTATGCTGATTATATTGTAACTCAATGGTTACTAGATCCTCAGCCAATTATAGACTTTATCTCTAAACAAAGCGTACCAGTGCATGTGGGAATTACTGGGCCTCTAAAAATATCTAGCTTAATAAAATTTGCTAATATAGTTGGTGCAAAAAATTCCATAAATTTTCTTAAATCTAATTTTACTAAGGCGTTAGATTTAATTAAACCTAAAGACCCTAATGATTTAATTGGGAAAATTAAATCGCACACTGATTTTTTTCACATTTATACATTCGGCGGCTTGAAGGAAACTAACAAGTGGTTGAAGGAGAATAGTTATGTCTAAAGAATTTGACTATACTAATTTAAAGCATGTTACTTCTGTAGATCAATCAGATCGAAAGGTACCATATAACTTAAGACAAAGTGGACCAACAAAAGTTGAAATGTTAATTTCAACAAGAGTAAGAAAATCACCTTATTGGCATTTATCTATGCAAGCAGGTTGTTGGAGAGCAACAGTATACAATCGAATTTATCATCCAAGAGGTTATGTAAAGCCTGAAGATGGTGGAGCAATGGTTGAATATGATGCTATTGTTAATCATGTAACTATGTGGAATGTTGCAGTTGAAAGACAAATTCAAGTTAAGGGTCCAGATGCAGAAAAATTTGTTGATTATGTGATCACAAGAGACGCGACAAAAATTTCACCGATGAGAGCAAGATACGTAATTTTATGTAATGCCTATGGTGGCGTTTTAAATGATCCAATTCTTTTAAGAATTGCTAAAGATGAATTTTGGTTTTCATTATCAGACTCTGATATTGGTATGTATTTGCAAGGTGTTAATTCAGATGGAAGATTTAATTGTACTATTGAGGAAATTGATGCTTGTCCTGTTCAAATACAAGGTCCAAAATCAAAAGCTCTAATGAGAGATTTGTTAGGTGATCAAGTTGATTTTGAAAATATGCCATTTTATGGTTTAGCTGAAGTTAAAATTGCTGGACGAAGTTGTGTGATTTCTCAATCGGGTTTTTCTGGAGAAGCTGGTTATGAGATTTATTTAAGGAATGCAACTTTATATGCTGATGATATGTGGAATGCTGTTTTAGAGATTGGAAAAAAACACCAACTGATGGTTATTGCACCAGCTCACCACAGGAGAATCCAAGCTGGAATTTTGTCTTGGGGTCAAGATATGGATCAACAACATAATCCTTATCAATGTAATTTAGGCTATCAAGTTTCTTTATCAGGCAAAGGTGAATGGAATAAAACCTCTGATTATGTTGGTAAAGCGGCTCTAGAAAAAATGGGAGCAGAAATTAAAGCAGGGAAAAAACCATATAGTCTACAACTAGTTGGTCTCGAATTAGGTGGAAAACCAATTGATGATTATGCCCCAGATTTTTGGTTAATATCAAATGCAGATGGTGGAGATCCTGTAGGCTTTATAACCTCTCCTTGGTATCATCCGGAGAAAAAAACAAACATTGCAATGGGATATGTTCCTTTTGATGGAACGTTAAATGCAAATGGATTTCCAAAAGGTAAGGTTGGAACTAAATACAAAATTCATTTACCTGAAAAATACTCTGATACTCCAGGTAAGCCTGTAGATGCAGTAATAGTTGATATTCCATTTAAAGAGTCTTTCAACGCTAATACTAGAGAAGTTTCAAAAGGTTAATCTGATTTATGGGGGAGTTTACTCCCCGTTCATCTTAAATGACAAAAGGCTTCTTAATAGTAATTTGCATTCCTATAGCTATTGCTTTAATAATATTTCCATTAATAGTTTCTTACAAAGAGCAAAAAAATAAAAAAAAATAAATGTTCGGTGAATTTCTAAGTATTATTTTAAAATCTATCAAACTAGATAAAACACTTTATTCTGATAGTAAAAATTTTGGTGAAGCCTCAGTTTATTTTGCAGGCATCATTATGATTTTGGATGGCATAGCTGGTGCAGTTGCTGCAAACACAGTTTTTAAAACAGCTGTTGCAATGTCAGGAGTGACTGCAATATTGACTTGGTTTGTTTGGGCGATATTAATCTTTGTTATTGGGGTAAAACTATTTCCTGATAAAAATAGTAAAGTTTCATTTAAAAAAGTATTAACAGCAGTTGGTTTTGCCCACGCACCTGGTTTGTTAAGATTTTTTGCTGTTACACCAGAATTAATGATACCTGTAATTTTCCTTACACAATTTTGGATTTTTGCTGGATTAATTATCTCGACGCGACAAATCCTAAATCTTAAATCTAACTTAAAATCATTTGGAATTGTCTTTATGTCGTTTTTAATAATTGTCTTTTTGTCTATTTCATTTGTAATAAGTAGAATGAATGCCCTACCGATTAATCATATTTAGATTGGAAAAATTGTTTTAGAAACCCTACAAGACTTACAAATTTTAAAACCAGTTAGAATTAAGTTTTGGGTAACACTCTCGTCTTGTTCACTACATTCATCACAAATATTGTCTAAATCTTTTAAATTTTTTTCAATTTCTTTATCTTCAATCATTTAACTACGTGTCAATGAATTATACCAAGAGGTTTTTTGAAATTCTATTTATTTTATTGAAATTTTTATTCAATTTTGAAATAAACCATATTAAGTAAATCATAAAAATGAATAAAAATCTCAAAGTGGTAATTGTTATGGGTAGCCAGTCTGACTTTAAGGTTATGAAATTGTCAGAGAAAATTTTAAAAAAAATAGGTATTCGTTTTGAAACTAAAATAATATCCGCTCACCGAACTCCTAAAAGAATGTATAAGTTTGCGCAGAATGCATCAAAAAATGATATTGGAGTAATAATTGCTGGAGCAGGTGGATCAGCACATTTACCAGGTATGATTTCAGCTATAACCTCAATTCCAGTTTTAGGAGTTCCAATAGAAAGTAAAAAACTCAAAGGACTTGATAGTTTATTATCAATTGCTCAAATGCCAAAAGGTATACCTGTCGGAACACTTGCCATTGGCGAAGATGGTGCAATAAATGCTGCGCTATTAGCAGCTGCAATAATTGCAACATCTGACAAGGCTGTTAGAAAAAAACTGAACAATTGGAGATTATTACAAACAAGATCAGTAAAAAATAGTCCAAAATAGGGTATGTCAATTAAGAGAATGGGTATTATTGGTGGCGGTCAACTAGGAAGTTTACTAGCTGTTGCTGCTAAAAAGTTGAATATTAATACAACTATCTATTGTGATGACATTGATGCTCCAGCACAAAATTTTTGTGCTAAATTTATTTATGGCAAATACGATGACAAACTTAAGATGCAAGAATTTATAAAAGAAATAGATGTTATAACTTATGAGTTTGAAAATATACCCTATGAAACATTAAATGAATTGAATAAAGTAAAACCAGTTCTGCCAAGGCCATCCATAAATAGATTAATTCAACATCGAGTCGCAGAAAAAGATTTTATCAATAAGCTTAATATAAGAACTACTAGATATGCATCAATAGAAAGTAAATCCGATATGGAGCCTTTAGGAGATTTTTTACCTGGTATTTTAAAAACGACGACAATGGGTTATGATGGTAAAGGTCAATACCCAATTAAAAAAATTGAGGAAATCAATAACCTTAATATTGATTTTTCAAAAGGTTATATTTTAGAAAAATTAGTAAAACTGAAAAAAGAGATATCTGTTATCATTACAAGGTTTGGAAACAATAGTTATGAAATATACGAACCAATTGAAAATACTCATGAAGATCAAATATTAACACATTCAATAATACCAGCGCAAATTAATAAAAAAATATTTAACGAATCTAAAGATTGGTCAATCCGAATTGCAGAGGAATTAAAATATATAGGGACTCTTTGTATCGAATTTTTTATTGATAGAAACGAAAATCTTTATGTAAATGAAATCGCTCCTAGAGTTCATAATTCTGGTCATCTTACAATTAATGCTTTTAACATAAGTCAATTCGAAAACCATGTGAGAGCAGTCTGTTCGTTAGAAAAAATTCCGCTCAAAAAAATATCTAATGCAGAAATGGTGAACCTAATAGGAAATCAAATCAAACCATATAGAGAAAACTTTAAATTAAATGAAAATGAATTTTTCTTTGATTATCAAAAAAAAGAAATTAAAGATAAAAGAAAAATGGGCCACATAACAACTTTAAGATAAATGCTAAAATCTATTGAGGGAAATTTTGATAACCCAGAAGTCAACAAACTTCTTACAAAACATTTTGTTGAACTTAAGGCAGCATCCCCTGGTGGAAGTGCTCATGTTCTGGATATTCCAGGGTTAAAAGTTTCATCAATTAAATTCTGGAGCCTTTGGGAAAATGATAGAATATTTGGTTGTGGAGCATTAAAGTTATTGAGTAAAGATCATGGTGAATTTAAATCAATTAGAATTCATGATAATTTTAAAAACCAAGGCAATGGGATTAAAGTCATTAAACATCTCATTGATGAAGCTAAGAAATTAAAGATTAAAAGAATAAGTTTGGAGACTGGTGCCAGCAAATTTTTTGATCCTGCAAGAAAATTGTTTAAAAAATGTGATTTTACTCCTTGTAAACCCTTTGCTCATTATAAAGAGGATGTCAATTCTATATATTTAACTAAGCTTATTGAGCACGAATAATAAAAAAAAAGCCTTATTGAACACTAAATTTGTTGACAAAACCCTAATATTTATAAACAAAAGCTAAAATTACTTAATTATAAGTAATAAATTAATATAACAATAAGTAAGAAGAAATAATATGAGTCTACAAGGTAAAGTAAAATGGTTCAATCCGACTAAAGGTTTTGGTTTTATTGAACGTGACGACAAAGAAAAAGATGTGTTTGTACATGTTTCAGCTGTAAGAGATGCTGGTATGAACGGTTTAGATGAGGGTCAAGCTTTGACTTTCGATGTTGAAGATGGTCCTAAAGGTCCTTCAGCAGTTAACTTAAAAACTGCATAATTTTCACATAAATTGATTGGCTATAAATTTAATTAATTTTTAAATTAAAATTAATTTATTTTTATAGCCAATAAACTATTCTACAAACAAAATTTAGAAAATAATTTATGATTGGCATTTTAGGTGGAATGGGTACCCAAGCAGGTCTAGATTTTTGTAATAAGCTTGCAATTTTATATAGAGGTAAAATCGATCAAGATTACCCATTATTTTTACTTTATAACAAGTCAAATATACCCGGTAGACCCGAGTCAATTGGTATTCATACTGGCAAGCTATCAAACAAAATTAGTAATAAAAAAACTAAACAAAAATATTTATCTGTTTTAAAAAGTTTAATTAATGGTTGTAAACTTTTAAAAAAAAGTAATTGTGAATTTATAGTCATACCCTGTAACACAGCTCATTATTGGTATGATGATTTAAAAAAACGAATTAATTTACCGATAGTAAATATGCCTAAAGAAGTTTTTGTGCATGCTAAAAAAAAATGTAGAAAAAATTCCTCAATTGGTTTGCTTGCTACGGAAGGAACCTTAAAAACAGGAGTTTATAATAAGTTTTTTGATAAAGATTATAATTTAGTGTTTCCAAATAATTCTATTCAAAGTAAATCAGTAAATAAAGCTATCAGACTTGTAAAAATGGGAAAAGTGAAATTAGCAAGCAAAGTTATTAAACCAGCTATTAATTATTTAATCAAAAAAAAGTGTAAAAAAATTATTCTTGGTTGCACAGAACTCCCTATTGCTATTTTTGCCTATAAACCATTTACGACAGTTAAAACATCAAAAATATTTTTAGACCCAAATTTGATTTTAGCAAACGCTGCGATGAAGAAGTATCAAAATAGATAATGCCATTTGAAGAAAAGCCTTATGTGTTACTGGTTGCAGAGGCAATTTACTCAAAAGTATGTGAGATCAAAAAAAAAAATCCTGAGCTAACAACAATCAATGCAATTGAAAACTTTATTGGATCGAAAACTTACAAAGAAATAAGCAGTGGAAAATTCCATGATGAATTAATTGATATGGTATCAAAAAAAAAGGCGCCTGAAGAAACTCTAAGATTACTTCATATTCAAAAAGATTTGTCAGTTAAGCAGTTAATTCAATATCCTGAACTATATTATACAAAAAGCCACGATCCTCTTAAAATTTCTCAAAGAGCCTTCGATCATTTGTGGAGAATGTGTGAAAGTTATGAATTATGGTGTAAAGAGACGAAACAAAACAAATTAATAATACTTAATATTATAGATTAAATAATTTATAAGACGCGGAATGGTCAAAATATTTCCTCTCATATTTGTTTTGCTTTGGTCTTCTGCATTTATTACTACAAAACCAATTATTGATAATAGCGATCCTTTTACAGCTTTAGCACTTAGATTTTTTTTTGTAGGTTTAGGTTTTTTATCATTTTCAATTTATCTCAAACAATCAATTTTAATTAAAAAAAGATATCTGATTGAATCAATGTTCAGTGGTATCTTATTTCATGGACTATACTTAGGAGGAGTTTTTTATTCAATCTCAATAGGAATGCCGACTAGCTTAGCTGCTTTAATTGTAACACTTCAGCCTATTTTGACCAATATTCTAAGCGGACCTTTTTTAAATGAAAAAATAACACTAAAACAATGGATTGGAGGGTTTTTAGGATTTGTTGGTGCTTTGTTAGTATTAGGATTAGATATTGGTTCAGAAATTCCTTTACTGGGTTTAGTTGCAACTTTAATTGCTCTATTGTCAATAACCTTTTCTACCATTTGGCAAAAGAAACTAAGTACAAATTTGCCTTTATCAGTGAATAACTTTTATCAAGCCATTGGTGGTTGTTTATTCCACATATTGATAATTTTCTTTTTTATTGATCCGTATATTGATTTTAATAAAACATTTTTGCTAGCAATGAGTCATCAAATCTTTCTTGTTTCTTTTGGAGCATTTACAATATTAATGTTTTTAATAAAAAAAAATTCAGCTAGTAAGACAGTTTCAGTTTTTTTTCTAATTCCAGCTACTTCAGCTTTAATGGCATGGTTCTTTTTAAATGAAAATTTAACAAACTTAGATATCATAGGTTTCATGATAACCTCTATAGGTGTTTATATTGCCACCAGAAATTAAAAATTATTATTTATTTTAAAGCTTCTAAAAAAATGTTTTAATCACAAATAAAAAAAATGATTAGAATTAAATCAGATATTGAAATTGCTCGAAAAGCTAAAATGAAACCTATAAATAAAATTTTAGCTAAAATAAAAGTTCCAGATAAAAGTAGCGCGTTTAGTCCGATGGGTAGACATATTGCAAAAATTAATTTTGAGTTCTTAGAAAAATTAAAGAAAAAAAAAGATGGTAATTTAATTTTAGTCACAGCAATAACACCCACGCCAGCTGGTGAGGGAAAAACCACTACATCTGTTGGTTTAAGCGATGGACTAAATAAAATAGGAAAAAAATCTATTGTCTGTCTCAGAGAACCAAGTTTAGGTCCCTCATTTGGAATGAAAGGTGGTGCAGCTGGAGGTGGTTATGCGCAAGTAGTTCCGATGGAACAAATAAACTTACATTTTACTGGTGACTTTCATGCAATTACATCAGCGCATAATCTGCTGTCGGCTATAATCGATAATCATATTTATTGGGGAAATAAGCTTAATATAGATGAAAATAGAATTGTTTGGAAACGTGTAATGGATATGAATGATCGTGCACTTAGATTTATTGACATTAACACAAATGGAGTTGCCAAAAATTTCAAAAGAATTGATGGATTTGATATTACAGTGGCCTCTGAGGTAATGGCAATTTTCTGTTTGTCTAATGATATAAAAGATTTAGAAAAAAAAATTGGCAACATTACATTTGCTTATAATAAGAATGGAGAACCACTATACGCAAAGGATCTTAAAGCTCATGGTCCCATGACAGTTTTACTTAAAGAAGCAATCAGACCAAATGTAACTCAAAGTTTAGAAAATAACCCAGCAATCATTCATGGAGGACCTTTTGCAAATATTGCTCACGGATGCAATTCTGTTATCGCAACAAAAGCAGCTCTAAAATTATCTGATTACGTAGTGACTGAAGCTGGTTTTGGTGCTGATCTTGGAGCTGAAAAATTTTTAAATATAAAATGTAGAAAGTCAGGATTAGCTCCTAGTTGTGTGGTTATTGTTGCAACTGTGAGAGCGCTCAAAATGCATGGTGGTATCGAAAAAAAAGATTTAAAAAAAGAAGACATAAATGCCTTAAAGAAAGGATTGGTTAACTTAGAAAGACACATTGAGAACGTAAAAAAATTTGGTTTAGAACCAATTGTTGCCATAAATCATTTTGCACTCGATACTAATAATGAAATAAAAACTGTTTTAGATTTTTGTAAAAAAGTAAAAGTTGACGTAAGTGAATGCAAACATTGGGCGAAAGGGGGGGAAGGCACTAAAGATCTAGCAAAAAAAGTAGTTAAAGTATGTAAAAAGAGAAAAAGTAAATTTAATTTTTTATATAAAGATAAATTAAAATTGTGGGACAAAATAGAGATAATCACAAAAAAAATTTATAGGGCGAATAAAATCATAGCTAACGATCAAGTTAAAGAACAATTAAAAAACTTTGAAAGTAATGGCCATGGACATTTACCAGTTTGTATTGCAAAAACACAATATAGTTTTTCTACAGACCCTAAACTTAAAGGTGCCCCAGTAAACCATGAAATACAAATTAGAGAGGTAAGGTTGTCATCGGGGGCAGAGTTTGTAGTTGTTGTTTGTGGATCAATAATGACTATGCCAGGATTACCAAAAGTCCCAGCTGCTGATAATATTAAATTAAACAAAAAAGGCCAAATTGAAGGTTTGTTTTAATTTAATGAACTTAGCCAATTTTTAAGTTCAAGTGTTCTTTTTTCATCTTTAGTCAGTAGAATTTCTTTTTTTATAAATGAAATATGATTTTTGATCTCATTTTCGTTTTTAAACGCTTTTCTATACTCAATTAGTCTTTCCTTTCTAAACTCAATTAAACTTATCATTTTTTCATATGTTATTTCAGGATGGTATTGTAAACCCCAAATTTTTGTTTTACTAATTTTAAAATATAAACTCATAACTTTATTTACTTTATTTGATGCCAAACAAACAGCATTTTCAGGTAATTTCACAACTTCATCAAAATTAAAAGCTGGAGAATTAAATTTCATATCTTTATTTTCATAAAGAGGATGATCCAATCCTTTTTTATTTATTTCAATTTCTTTTGCTATTCCAATATGTGGATTATTTGCTTTTTTAACCTGGCCACCTGCAGCTGTGACGGCTACTTGCATACCCCAACAAATTGCTAAAATATTTTTAACTTTATTTTGACAATTTTTCATAAATTCGATTTGTTTTCTAATTTCAGTAGTATCATTATAGATATTCAAACTACTTCCTCCCCAAATCAACCCATCATATTTTTCTAAGTTATTATTGAAATTTTGAATATCTGTATCTGAAGATGGATTTACTACATCTAGTTCTAAATCGTTTGTCAAATAAGATAAACTATCTTTTAAACTCTCGGTATGTGTTTGGATACCTGCATTAGTGAAGTTATTATTTACCTCTTTCTGAAGCCAACATAGTTGATACAGCTTTTAGTGTGGTACTTTTACCTGCTCCATTCGCACCCAATAAAGCTACTACTTTACCTTTTGGGACTTGTAAAGAAACATCATGTAAAGCTAAAATTACATCATCGTAAGTTACTTCTATATTTTTAATATCTAATATGTTTGGTGAATTATTACTCATCAATTTTTTTACTTTAAAATTTATTTAAAGGGGGAGTTTAAATTGATTATCTAAACTCCCCCTCCAACAGATATTAATTTATCTCTAAATTAATTATCCGCATTTTTTCGGTGTAATGTTGTTCTCTTTAGCAAACTTAGCTGCAGATGTCTCTACTAGACCTCTAATAAATGCAGGATCACCCGGAGCTTCCCAACCAGTTACCTGATTGAATTTTGTTCCGTCCCATTGCATTACAGCAAATTTACCGGCACCTTCATGGTTTGCACATGAAATAGCAAATGGAGCTAACATTCCTCCAACTCCAAGTTCTTTAAGTTTAGCTTCAGTCATGTTTAAAGCTTCATAACCATCTCTAAACTCAGCACCAGTTACTGCCTTACCAACTTTGTTATGCATCTTTTGAGCATTTTTCAAAGCCTCAATCCACATAATTGCAGCACCTAGTCCTCTATTCCAGTAAACAGAACCAATCCTATTTGGATCAGCTAAGTTACCTTTTCCAGCACCATATACTTTATCTTTGATGTCTTTAACTAATGGATATTCGCCTGGCAAAGCATTAGCAACTGCGTAAGTTCCTTTAGCTGCATCGCCTGCTGGATACATATCCTCTTCGGCAGCACCGAATGTTACGTACATCATTCTATCTCTTGGGAAATTAATTCGAGCAGCATTAGTCATTGCTGTTGAATTCATTCCAGAACCTGCTCCCCAGAAAGTAACCCAGTCAGGATTTTCTCTTCTGATTTGCAGCCACTGAGATTGTTGTTCTAGACCTGGAGGTGGAATTGAAATTTCAACTAATTTCATTCCCCAGTCAGAAGTTATTTTTCTCATTGCTGGTAATGGCTCTCTACCGTAAGCAGAGTCAATGTGCAAGTGAACGATTTTTTTACCTTTCATCTTGTCAATTCCGCCTTCGATCTCAGCCATAAATTTTAATTTCACAGCTATTTGTGACCAGTAGTGACTTGCAGCATTAAATACCCAAGGCCATACTCTTCCATCTGCACCGTCAGTTCTTCCATAACCATATTGAGCTAAAACAACATTGTCTTTTGCCATACGGTTAATTACTGCATATGCTCCTGGTGTTCCTAAAGTATCAAACACAACTATTCTTTGACCATCTTTTTCAAGTAGTCTTTGATAACACTCAACTGTTTTTACAGCATTATACTCGGTCTCACATTCTTGCCATGTGAGCATAACTCCATTCACTCCACCTGTCATATTGACATAATTTAAGTAATCAATTTGTGCACCGTAATAACCAGTTCCCATCGCTGAGTAAGGTCCAACACGGCTGCTTGCTATTGGAAAGTATTGAG
Organism: uncultured Pelagibacteraceae bacterium; assembly: GCA_902524865.1. Lineage (GTDB taxonomy): Bacteria > Pseudomonadota > Alphaproteobacteria > Pelagibacterales > Pelagibacteraceae > Pelagibacter. The sequence continues at coordinate 48,713 of CABZEV010000003.1, forward strand.
TTTCAGCCCCAAATACTTTCTGAGGTAAAGCGAGTGATGAAAATAAAGCTAGAGCTACTATAAAAGTTGAACTTAGCTTTTTAAACATTCTTGCTAACATAATTCCTCCCTCGTTTTTGCTATGTTAATCATTCTTATTTGATATGATCTAA
>CABZEV010000004.1:0-25000 GCA_902524865.1 uncultured Pelagibacteraceae bacterium
AACTTAGTAAGCAAAATAAATTGAAACATCTTATTCACTTATCAGCATTAGGTGTTAGCGAGGCAACAGAGTCTGAATATGCCAGAAGTAAGCTAGAGGGTGAAAAAGAAATTTTAAAAAACTTTCCATTATCGACAATTTTAAGACCATCAGTTGTTTATTCTGTTGATGATAATTTTACCACTAACTTTATGACACTATTAAATAGGCTTCCAGTATTTCCACTTTATTATAATGGACAAACGAAATTCATGCCTATTCATTCTTCTGATTTAGTCGATATAATTTTTAACATCATCACTAAAAATATCTACTCACAGATAATAGAGTGTGTGGGAACCGAAACACTAACACTAAAAGAAATAATCGAAAAATTACTTAATCTAATAGATAAACGTAGAATTTTATTACCTGTTCCTTTACTTTTTGGAAAACTATCAGCAAAATTTTTTCAATTATTTCCCAAACCACTACTTACAGAAGATCAGCTTAAACTTTTAAAATATGACAATATTTTATCAGGTAAATATAAAACAAACTCAGATATTGGCTTTCCAGCTAAATGTTTATTTGAAAAAGAAGTGGAAAAGTATTGTTATATGTGGAGACAGGGTGGACAATTCTCAAAAAAAAATATTTCTTAGTCAAATTTTATTGAGCTTTTAAGCTGATTTGATTTTTTTTTCTATAAATTCAGGCACCTCATCCTTGTCAGTGACATCATCTTTCTTACCTTTAGGTTGGTAAGCATAAAGTAAATGAAGTTTGCAATAAGAAAAATCTTTCAATGAGGTCCTTCCACAAAAATAAAAATCTTTTTCATTTGGATGACCAATTGGCCACTTACAAGAGTTTTCATCCAATTCCTCGAGTGTTTTAGGATTTTCAGGCTCAAAATCTTTTTCAATTATCAGTGATTTAAATTTATTTCTTCGTCCCCTTTTTAATTTTAAATTTTTATTATCGTTTGAACTTTCATAGTTTTCATTAGATGTTGCAGACCTAGTTTTTATTTTTGCTGAAAGATTTAGTCGGTGAGCTTTACCTATAACTGCATTTCGACTAATACCACCTATTATCTCTGCAATTTGACTAGCAGTATTGCCTTTTCCCCATAATTCTTTGAGTTTAGCTACTTTTTCATCTGTCCAACTCATAATAAATCTATATTTAGTATTTAAATGTAACTTTTACACAATATACTGATATAAATTTTATTTAAACAAGTAATTAATCTAAGTTATCAACAAAAATTACTTAACAAGTAAAATAGAAACATTCAATCCTGACTTGTATTTAATGTTATTGTTTATACAAAGTTTTAAAATAATAAAAATTTATGAGCTATTTGGCAAAAAATTATAATAGAAAAAAAATTTCATTTGTTAGAGGTAAAGGATCTTATCTCTACACTGCGTCTGGAGCTAAATATTTGGATTTTGTACAAGGCATAGCGGTTAATTGTTTAGGTCATGCTAATCCAAAATTAATTGAAACTATAAATAAACAATCAAAGAAGCTTTGGCATGTCTCCAATGCTTTTCAAATTCCTGAGGGAGAGAAATTAGCGAAAAAATTATGTCAAAAAACTTTTGCAGATTACGTAATTTTTCAAAATAGCGGTGCAGAAGCTACAGAGGCTGCTATTAAAGTTGCGAGACGATATTTTTATTTAATAGGCAAACCAAATAAGACAAGAATTTTGTGTGTAAAAAACTCATTTCATGGGAGAACTTTAGCTACAATTTTTGCTAGCGGATCTAAGAAAATGACAGAAGGATTTGGACATGTAGGTGGTTTTGATCATTTCATTTTTGGAGATCACAAATCTTTAAAAAAAAAGATAACCAAAAATACAGCTGCAATTATGATAGAACCTATAATGGGTGAGGGTGGCATTAAAGTTGTACCAGATTGGTGTTTAAAAGAATTGAGAAAATTATGTAATAAGAAGAAAATATTACTTATTTTAGATGAAGTACAATGTGGTATTTCAAGATCAGGTAGTTTTTTTGCATTTGAAAAATCAAAATGTATTCCAGATATAGTGCCAATTGCAAAAGGAATTGGAGGTGGGTTTCCAATTGGAGCAGTTTTAATGAATAGAAAAGTTGCTGCGGGAATGACTCCAGGAACTCATGGTTCTACTTTTGGAGGAAATCCATTAGCAATGGCAGTTGGAAATGCTGTAATGGATATAGTTTCAAGCAAAAAGTTTTTAGAAAATATTAAAAGATTATCTAAATATTTTTTTTCGAATTTAACTCTTCTTAAGGAAAGGTATCCCAAAGTTATAAAAGATATCAGAGGGAGAGGTTATTTAATAGGAATTCAGCTTTACAAAGATCAAACAAAATTTATTCAAAAACTCATGGATAAAAAGTTATTAACCATTAAAGCCGCAGAAAATGTTATTCGTGTTTTACCTCCGTTAAATGTCAAAAAAAATGAGTTAGATCAAGCTCTGAAGATTATCAATAAAGTTTGCGCGGAACTAAAATAAAATGAAACACTTTATTAATCTAAAAGATATTCCAGAGAAAGATCTTAGAAGAATTTTGATTGATGCAAAAAAAAGAAAAAAAGCAAGAAAGAAGCTTAATACTCTTGATCACGATAAAGGAACGCCTTTAAAAGGAAAATTATTAATACAAATGTTTGAAAAATCTAGTTTAAGAACTCGCTTGTCCTTTTTCTTAGCTATCTCCCAACTTTCTGGTCGAACTTTAACACTTAGACCAGATGAATTGCATTTATCTAAAGGAGGTGAAAGTATTGAAGATACTGCAAAAATATTGTCAAGTTTTTGTGATGCTTTTATGTTAAGAACCGATAATGATGAAAAGTTGGATGAATTTAAAAAATATTTAACAATTCCAATTATTAATGGATTGAGTCCATCCTCTCACCCAACACAAATCTTGTCAGATGTATTCACAGTTGAGGAAATTAAAAAAAAACCAATATCAAAATTAAATATTACTTGGATTGGAGATTCAAATAATGTTCTTAATTCTTTGATCGCTGCTTCAATTAAATTTTCTTTTAGATTAAAAGTTGGTTGTCCAAAAAAATATCAACCTAAAAAGAACATAATGAATTATATTAAAAAAAATAAAAATAAAATTACAATTTATAATGATCCAAAAAAAGCAGTTGAAGGAGCCGATGTAATTTTTTCAGACAAAGTAATATCAATGAATGATAAAGTTAATAAAAAAAAAAAATTAAGGGATTTTAAAAATTTTAAGATTAATAAAAATCTTTTAAAAAAATGTCCAAAAGCTATATTCTTGCATTGTCTCCCAAGAGGAAGTGAAGTTGATGAAAATGTTTTTAAAAGTAAAGAATCAAAAGTTTGGCTGCAGGCCTCAAATAGAGTTCACGTGCAAAAATCGATACTACTTTATTGTCTTGGAAAATTAAGGTAAAGTAAGCGGGTTATCAGAATTTTGATTCAAATAAAATATAACCGAAGCTCTATCTTTCTCTTTTTTTAATCCAGCGAAAGACATTTTGGTTCCCTTAATCCATTTTGCTGGTCTTATTAGATAACCATTTAATTCTTCAAAGGTCCAATTCTTTCCATAATCAGTTAGTGCTTTAGAATATTTATAATCGGAGACAACTCCAACTTGTCTGTTAACTACATTGTAAAGTGCAGGACCAATATTATTTTTCCCCCCTTTGACAATCGAGTGACATGCAGCACATTTTTTAAAAACTTTTTCTCCATGAGCAAGGTCTGCCATCGCCATCAAGGCCGTAATATCAACTTTTTCTAAAGATGTATCTGATTTAGTTTCTGTGCTGGCTGTTACTACTTGTTCCACCTCTACGACATAACCTGGGGTTTTAGGTTTCTCTACATAAAAAATAGCATCGGAAAGTTTTCCAATACCAATAATAATTAGAGCAACCAATAAAACAGCAGCGATTATCTTATTAAGTTCAAATGAATCCATTTAATTAAAATATTTTGAAGATATAACACTATAAATTTAAAATTGCTCATATATTTTGATGTACAATTTTGCCTCTGTTTATATTGTGCTTATAGTTAAAAAAATAATGAAAACTTTGGTAATAATTCCTTCTAGATTGTCTGCACAGAGATTGCCTGGCAAACCTTTGATGAAAATCAAAGGATTGTCAATCATTTCGCATATTTTTAAAAAAGCAGAGGAAGCAAATATTGGAGAGGTAATAGTTGCAGCAGAAGACCAAGAGATAGTTGATGATGTTACACAAAATGGTGGACAGGCAATTTTAACAAAAAATAAGCATAAAACAGGTACAGATAGGATTTATGAGGTGTTTCAAAAAATCAATTCTGCAGATATTGATTTGGTAATGAATCTTCAAGGTGATGAGCCTTTAATGAATATAGATGATATTAGAAACTTGAATAAAAAGATGATTGAAAGTTCCTCAAAATTAGGAACTTTAGCTTCCAAAATTCAGGACAAAGCCCTATTAGAAAATTCAAATGTAGTTAAGGTTTTGACCAAAGAAAATTTAAATCAAACAAATTTTCCGGAGGCATTAAATTTTATGAGAAATATTAATGAAGAAAAAGAAAACATTTATCATCATCTAGGTATATATTTATATAACAAAGATACTCTTGAAAAATTTGTTTCTTTAAATCAATCTACTAGTGAGATCAAAAATAAACTTGAGCAACTTAGGGCGCTAGATAATAATATAAAAATTAATGTTGCTTTTACCAAGTTTGCCCCTATAGGTGTAGACACAAAAGAGGATTTAGAGGCTGTTAAAAAAATCATGGAAAACAAGTCTTAATGAGTAAAATTTATTTTCAAGGTACATTTGGAGCCTATTCACATTTAGCTGCTTTATCAATTTTCAAAGGTGTTCAAATTATTCCATGTAAAACTTTTGATGAATGTTTTTTAAAAGCCTCAAAAGACGATAATTCCAAAATTATTATTCCAGAGTCTAATAGAATTACAGGAAATATTGGAATTGAATATTTAATCTTTAAATATAGACTTAATATTTATTCTGAATTTTTTCAGAAAATAGAACATAACTTATTAGGTTTACCGGGCGCAAAAATTTCTGATATAAAAGATGTTTATTCTCATGGACAAGCACTTTCTCAATGTTCTAAATTTATAAAATCAAATAGCTTAATTGAGCACGTGAGAGCTGATACAGCTGGCTCTGCAGAAATGGTTTCAAAAACAAAAGATAAGACAAAAGCTGCAATAGCTTCATCTTTGAGTGCCAAAACATATAATTTAGAGATAATTAAAAATAATATTGAAAATGAAAAAGGCAATCTAACAAGATTCTTGATTATGGGAAAAAATATATCTCAACCAGAATTTGGAAACAAAAAATATATTACATCTTTTTTATTCAAACTTAAAAGTAAACCTGCAGCATTGTATCAATCTTTAGGTGGTTTCGCTATTAACGGCATAAATTTAACAAAACTACAAAGTTATCCAGAAAAAAATACATTCGATTCTTTCTTTTTTTTATGTGATCTTGATGGTCATATTGAAGATACAAAGGTTCAAAAATCCTTAGAGGAATTAGGATTACATTGTCAAGATTTTCACGTCTTAGGTGTTTTTGAGGCGGATAAAATAAGAGGAAAATAAAAATAATCTTTTCTTGTAGACTAGAAATTATACCTGCTATAATAGTTTTGGGGGCTAGGGCGTTTGCTTCATGGAACCGGTCAGGGAAGAAATTCAGCAGCCGAACTAAAAGCGGAACGGGTCTAGTCTCCTCACTTAATTATGAATAGAAATTCTAAAGTTTTAGCTCTGAAGTATAGGCCACAAAATTTTGATGATTTAATTGGTCAAGAAGTTGTTACCCAAACTATTGTAAACTCAATTAAGGCAAACAAAATACCTAATGCGTATTTGTTCACTGGAATAAGGGGAGTCGGAAAAACTACAATAGCAAGAATTATTGCTAAGGCTCTTAATTGTACAAATGGTTTGGAAAACAAATGTAAAATTAAGTGTGATAATTGTGATGAGATCACCAATTCAAATCACATAGATGTATTAGAAATGGATGCAGCTAGTAAAACAGGAGTAGATGATGTTAGAGATTTAATTGAATTTTCAAGATATCGACCATCTTCAGCTAAATATAAAATTTTCATTATTGATGAGGTACACATGTTAAGCAAACAGGCATTTAATGCTTTGTTAAAAACTTTAGAAGAACCTCCTCAATATGAGAATGGAGGTGGTTTAAAATTTATTTTTGCTACTACAGAAATTAAAAAAATTCCTATTACTGTGGTTTCCAGATGCCAGAGATTTGACTTATCAAGAGTTAAATCGGGTGAATTGTTTGAATTTATAAAAAAAATTAAAGATAAAGAGAAGGGAAAAATATCAGATGATGCCTTAAAACTAATTGTAAAAATTTCAGAGGGTTCTGTTAGAGACGCATTATCTTTACTCGATAGAGCCTTATTGAGTTTGGATAAAGATGAAGAACTAGATTTAAATTCTGCTCAAAAAATTTTTGGATATTTTGATAAATCACAATTAATTAATTTATTTGAATTAATCTTAAGGGGAGAACAAAAAAAAGCAATAGAAATTTACAGAAAAATTTATGAACAAGGGGTTGAACCGAAAGTATTTATAAATGATTTTTTAGAACTGGTTTATTACTTTAAAAATATTAATTCGCTAAATATGGAGAGTACGAATTTTACTTTGAATGATGAGGAGTTTTCAAAAATACAAAAAATTGCTAAGGAAGTTAGCGATCAAACATTAATATTATTTTGGCAGTTTACTTTAAAAACTCTTGGAGAGTTAGAAATTGTTAACAATCAAAATCTATCAATGGAAATGTTCCTAATTAGATTAATGCATTTAAAGTCCTCAATAATTAAAGAGCACTCACCTTTGAGTGAGGATAAAATCGATCAATCAAAAAAGAAAAACGATAAACAAATCGTAGTGAACGAAAAAAAAAATAAAACAATTAGTCAGGTAAAAAATATTTCTCAAGAGCAAGAAGTAAAAATTGAAAAAAATAAAGAAATCAAAGCAGAGCAAAAACTAAATGTAAATTCATTTAGCCAACTTTTAAGAATTTGTAATGAAAAAAAAGAGAATAAACTTAAGTATGAACTAGAAAAAAACGTAAATTTAGTTCATTTTGAAAACAATCGTATTGAAATATCTTTTAACGATAATCTAGATAAAAATTTCATTAAAGATTTATCTCTAAAACTTTTTGAGTGGACTGGAGAAAGATGGATTATTACACTAAGTAAAACAAAAGGTGAGTTGTCAATAAAAGATAAGCAAAAAAATCAAAAAATTGAAAATATCAATATGGCTAAGCAATCTAAATTATATAAAAATTTAACAGAAAAATTTCCTGATGCAGATTTAATTGACGTCAACCCGAAAAAAGAAAATGATTAAATGACAGATTTCACTAAAATATTAGATAAGGCTAAAGAACTTGAGGCAAAAATGAAAGAAAGTCAGGAAAATATAAAAAAGATTAAAGTAGAGGGCATATCAGGAGCTAATTCAGTAAAAGTTATTTTGGATGGAGAGGGCATAATGCAAAAAATAGAAATCTCAGATGAAACATTAAGAGAAAATAAATCTGTTTTAGAGGATTTAATTACTGCTGCTCATAATAATGCAAAATCAAAATTGAGAGAAAAAACTAACGAAGAAATTTCTAAAACAGCTGGAGGATTTGGAATCCCTGGCTTTAAGTGGCCACTGTAAATATGCAAAATGTTAATGAGATAAACGAACTAATAAAGATAATATCAAAACTTCCAGGTCTTGGACCTAAATCTGCTAAGAGAATTGTTCTAAAATTAATCAATAATAAAGATGAACTTGTAAAACCTATGGCCAACATATTAGTTCAAATTTATAAAAATGTAACAAGATGTAATTCATGCGGATCTTTAAAATCTAATCTTCAAGATTGTGTTAATTGTGTAAATCCAAAGGGGAATTTCAAAAAGATTTGTGTAGTTGAAGATATTGCAGACCAGTGGTCGATTGAAAATTCAAATATATTTCAAGGATATTTTCATATTTTAGGAGGAACAATTTCGTCTTCAATACAGAGAAAAGAAGATTTATTAATTGATTCATTGGTTGAAAGAGTAAAAAGAGATAACATAGAGGAAGTGATTTTAGCAACTAGTGTTACTGTTGAAGGACAAACAACAGCATTTTATATTCAAGAGAGTCTAAAAAAAACAAAAGCTAAAATTACAAGATTGGCACAAGGTTTGCCTGTTGGTGGTGAAATAGAAACTCTTGACGATGGAACATTATTCTCTGCTTTCAAAAATAGATCTGAAATCAATTCAAACTAGACTTTTTTGCTATTCTGTTTAAATGCAGAAGAGGCTCTGTATAACCTGAAGGCTGTTCTTTACCCAAAAAAACTAAATCACATGCAGTTTTAAATGCTATTGATTTATCATAGTTTTCACTCATTCTAATATAATTAGGATCATTTTTATTTTGATCATCTACTATTTTAGCCATATCCTTCATTATCTCGGTAACCTGTATTTTGGTTGTTATCCCATGATGTATCCAATTGGCAATATGTTGAGATGAAATTCTTAGAGTCGCTCTGTCTTCCATTAAACCAACATTATTAATATCAGGAACTTTAGAACAACCTACGCCTTGATCAACCCACCTAACAACGTATCCCAACAAAGTTTGAGCAGAATTACAAATTTCTTTATTTATTTCCTCTACAGACCAGTTTGGTCTATTTGCAGTTGGAATTGTTAATAGGTCGTCAAGTTTAGCCTTATCCCTATCTAATATTTTTTTTTGTTCATTAAAAATATTTATCTCATGATAATGTAATGCATGTAATGCAGCTGCAGTCGGAGAAGGGACCCATGCACAATTTGCACCTGCTTTTAAGTGGCTAGTCTTTTGATCCATCATTTCTTTCATTTGATCAGGTATTGCCCACATTCCTTTTCCTATTTGAGCTTTACCAGAAAACCCACACTTTAAACCAATGTCTACATTATTATTTTCGTATGCACGTATCCACTTCGATGATTTCATATCCCCCTTTTTAATCATTGGGCCAGCTTGCATAGATGTATGCATTTCATCACCAGTTCTATCTAGAAAACCAGTGTTAATAAAGAAAACCCTATTTTTTAGGCTTCTAATACATTCTTTTAAATTTGCAGATGTCCTTCTTTCTTCATCCATTATACCAATTTTACAAGTGTATCTCTTTAAACCTAACACTTCCTCAACTTTAGAGAAAATTAAATCTGTAAATGCTGTTTCTTCTGGTCCGTGCATTTTAGGTTTAACAATATATATGGAACCAGTCCTAGAATTTGTTTTATTCTTAATATCATGCAATGCAGCAGCTGTAGTTATGAAAGCATCCATTATACCCTCAGGCACCTCACTGCCATCATTTAATAAAATTGAGGAGTTGGTCATTAGATGGCCAACATTTCTTACGAGTAAAAGACTTCTACCATGAAGCTTTAAACCTTTGCCATCTTTTGAAATATAACTTCTATTAGGATTAAGTTTTCTCTCAAATAATTTACCTTCTTTTTCAAATTTGGATTTAAGATTTCCTTTCATTAACCCCAACCAATTTCGATAACAAATGATTTTATCTTCTGAGTCGACTGCTGCCACACTATCTTCGTTGTCACAAATTGTTGTTACTGCGGACTCTAATATTATATCACTTATACCAGCGTGATCTTGTTGAGCTGCAAATGCTCTTGAGTCTTTTAATACCTCGATGTGTAAATTATTATTCTTCAAAATTATTGCTGAAGGATTATCACTTTCTCCTCTATGCCCTACAAATTTATTTTCATCTTGTAAATCAAAGATATCAGCTCCTTTTAAAATTTTTAATTTTCCATGCTTAATTGCAAAGCTTGTGATCTCTTTCCAGCTTAAACCTGCTAATGAAAAATATTTATCTAAAAAATCTCTTCCATATTTTATAACCATTTCTCCTCTTAAGGGATCGTATCTTTCAGACACACTATCTTCGGATTGTTCAATAATATCAGTTCCATACAAACTATCATACAAACTCATCCATCTTGCATTTGCAGCATTGAGAGCATATCTTGCGTTCATTACAGGTACCACTAATTGAGGACCTGCAATATTTCTTATCTCTTCGTCGACATTTTCAGTTTCTATTTTAAAATCAGGTCCTTCTTTTTTTAAGTAATTAATTTCAAATAAAAATTTTTTGTATTCATTTAAATTGATTTCTTTGTCTTTATATTTAATATGCCAACTATCAATTTTTTTTTGTAAATCTTCTCTGAATTTAATTAATTCTCTATTTTTTGGCACTAATTCGTTTAATGCTTTTTCTAGTCCTGACCAAAATTTTTCTATAGTTACACTAGTGTCTTTTAGTAATTCATCGTTAATAAATTTTGATAATCCCTCAGATACTTTTAGATTGTTAATTTTAATATATTTTTCTCGCATAGCACTTTTAATTACCCCCATCTGTATTTTTGCCTGAGAGTTTTACTCCTTCGGCGGAAATTAATCTCTTTCCAGAGTGTTATGCTTTAATCGGTCCTTTTGCCTGAGAGTTTCCGGGGTGGTTGCTCCTTCGGCGCTATTATTAGTCTCTCCCGATACACATGTTTTATCTGTTAAAAGAATTAAGTCAATTATTAAGAATTGTTATATTTTTTACATCTTTTTATTGGCTTTTTTATACTTAAACTTTTCGCTATAAACAGATTATGAAAAATTACTTAAATTTTGAGACTGAAATTAAGGATTTAGAAATTGAACTTGATAAATTAAAAGATCCTTATAATCAAAGTGGGCTTTCAGAGGTAGATACACAAAAAATTTCTAAGATACAAAACGAGTTAGATGAAAAATTAAAAATGGTATATTCAAACCTAGACCCTTGGCAAACTACAATGGTAGCTAGACATGAGGATAGACCAAAATCAAAATTTTTTATAGATAATTTGTTTGAAGATTTCATCCCTTTATCAGGAGATCGTTTTTATGGCGAGGATCTTTCAGTGATATGTGGGTTTGCAAAGTTTAAAGGATTATCAGTTTTAGTTATTGGACAAGAAAAAGGAGAAGATTTAGATTCAAGAATCAAAAGAAATTTTGGCATGATGAGGCCAGAAGGTTACAGAAAGACTATTCGATTAATGCAACTAGCTGATAAATTTAATATACCAATAATATCATTTATTGATACTCCGGGTGCTTATCCTGGTGTTGGTGCGGAGGAAAGAGGTCAGGCAGAAGCAATCGCAAAATCAATAGAATGTTGTATGAAATTAAAAGCCCCAACTATTGCAGTTGTTATTGGAGAAGGTGGCTCTGGAGGTGCAATTGCTCTTGCATCAGCTAATAAAGTTTTGATGTTAGAAAATGCAATTTACTCAGTTATCTCTCCCGAGGGATGTGCAACAATTTTATGGCGTGATCCAAAAAAAATGCTTGATGCCGCTAAAGCAATGAAGCTTTCGGCTAAAGATTTACTAGAGCTTGAGATAATAGATGAAATTATACCAGAGCCATCTGGTGGAGCACACAGAGACAAAGATTTGATACTTGAAAATGTGAGAAATGCTTTAAATAAAAATTTAGAAAATTTTAAACAAATGTCCCCAGAGGAAATTTTTGATGGTAGAAAAAATAAATTTTTAAGAATTGGAAGAAGTAAAGGATTTATAAGTAATTTAAACGAATTAAGTTCCCTAAATTCAAATAAAAGTGATTTTAATCACTTTTTAAAATCCAGAAAAATATTTGTTGCAGGTGCTGGACTCACAATTTTTGTTATAGGATTAATTCTTTACTTTTTATAAAGCTCCACAGCATCGCTTATACTTTTTACCAGACCCACAAGGGCAAGGTTCGTTTCTACTTATTTTTTTATCAAATGTTTTTTTATAATTCTCTTTTTTTTCATTATTATCCACGTTTTTAGTTTGTGATTGAACCAAGGTAAGATTCATTAGTATTGTTGTGAAATCAAGTTTTAATCTATTTAACAAACTTTCAAATAAGTGAAATGCTTCTTTTTTATACTCCACTAAAGGATCTCTTTGACCATAAGATCTAAGCCCAATAACTTGTCTTAGCTGCTCTAAATATTGAATGTGAGATTTCCAATTAATATCAATAGTTTGTAAAAAAATTCTTTTTTCTATATCTTGTGATTGGTCTTTACCTAACAACTTTATTCTTTCCTCTCTGATGTCTTGAAACTTCTTATTTAATGACTCTCTTAAGTCTCTATCACTAAATTTTGTTATTTCCTCTAAATATGAATATATAAAATTTTTTCCTAAAATTAATTTAAGTTTGTTTTCAAAATCAGTGCTTTTAGGATTGGACTTTTTTTTTATTTTAAGTCTAATAAGGTCATCAATTATGTCGTTTAAAAAACTATTAGAATAATCAAAAATTGTGTCACTATTCATGGCGTCTTCTCTTTGACTAAAGATTACATTTCTTTGATCATTTAAAACGTTATCAAATTTAATTAACGTTTTTCTTATGTCAAAATTTCGAGCCTCTACCTTTTGCTGAGCTCTCTCTAAAGCTTTATTTATCCATGGATGATCAATACTTTCTCCATCTTTAAGACCAAGTTTTTGTAATATATTATTCATTGAGTCTGATCCAAAAATTCTCATTAAATCATCTTCAAGACTTACATAAAAGATTGAATTTCCTTCATCACCTTGACGTCCCGATCTACCTCTTGCTTGATTGTCAACTCTTCGAGACTCCATTCTTTCAGTTCCAATTACAAATAATCCACCAAGTGATTTAATTTTTTCTTTATTTAATTTTAATTCTTTATCTGGAATTGAGCCTTTCTTTCCACCAAGCTGAATGTCTACTCCTCTACCAGAAATACTGGTAGTTATAATTACAGAATTTTCTTTACCAGCGTTTGCGATTATTTCAGCTTCATTTTCATGATTTTTAGCATTAAGCACTTCATGTTTAATATTCTCTTTGTTTAATAGATTTGAGTATATTTCAGATTTGTTAATACTAGAGGTAAATACCAATAAAGGTTGACCTTTTTGGTGGCACTCTTTTATCTTTTTAATGATAGCATCATTTTTTTCAATCTCTGTTCTAAATATTTGATCATTGAAATCATTTCTAATCATTTTTTTATTAGTTGGAATGACAACTACTGGGAGATTATATATTTCGTAAAATTCTTGAGATTCTGTTACTGCTGTTCCAGTACAACCAGAAATTTTATCATATAATTTAAAATAATTTTGATAAGTAATTGAAGCTAAAGTTTGATTTTCAACTTTTATGGGAATTCTTTCTTTTGCCTCTAAGGCTTGATGAAGTCCATCACCAAATCTTCTTCCCTCAAGAATTCTACCGGTTAATTCATCTATAATTTTCAACTCATCATCTTGAATAATGTAATCTTTACCTTTTTGAAATAAATGATTTGCTCGTAAAGCTTGATTAACATGATGAACTAAACCCAAATTTTCAGGATCATAAAAGTTATTATTTTTTAAAATTCCTGCATTTGAAAAAATTTTTTCAATATTGTTTATTCCATCATTGGTTAAAAGCACATTTTTGTCCTTTTCATCAACCTCGTAGTCTTTTTCTTTCAAAGATCTGATTAATTTATCTATAGCCAAATATTGGGCTGTTCTATCCTCTGCTGCTCCAGAAATAATCAGTGGTGTCCTTGCCTCATCAATTAAACAAGAGTCTATTTCATCAACTATTGCAAAAAAGTGTTCTCTTTGAACCATTTCATCTTTTGAAAATTTCATATTATCTCGTAAATAATCAAAACCTAATTCACTATTAGTTGCATAAGTAATGTCACAATTATAATTTTGCTTTCTTTGAGCATCTTCTTGATCATTGTTTATGTAACCAGATGATAATCCTAAAAAGTTATAAATCTCACCCATTTCTTGAGAATCTCTTTTAGCAAGGTAATCATTTACAGTTACTATATGAACTCCTTTTCCATGTAGAGCATTAAGATATGCCGCAAGAGTAATAGTAAGCGTTTTTCCTTCACCAGTTTTCATTTCAGCAATTTTTGACTCTTGAAGGACTATGCCGCCTATTAACTGAACATCGAAATGTCTTTCTCCTCTTTTTCTTTTTGAGGCCTCCCTGACTAATGCGAAAGCTTCAGGCAATATCTGCTCAATTTTTCCTCCTTTTTTAATTTTTTCTTTAAATTCGATAGTTTTTTTTGGAAAGTCCTTATCTTTTAAATTTTTGATTTCTTCTTCAAATGAATTAATTTTGTTTACAATTTTAGCAATTCTATCAAGTTCTCTTTGATTATTGGATTTAATTAGTTTTGAGAAAAAGTTAAATGGATTTAGCATCAGTTTTTGATTTATTATTTACTTATAACCATTTATATAATCATTAAATAATTATTTTAAATATAATGGGCATTAATTTAACAAATTTTCTATCATCTAAATCAAAAAGCAAGAGATTAAACGAATTTCAAGATCTTGATCATCTTGATGGTGTAGCGATTTCCACGATTAGTGCTGATCTATATAATAGTTCTCGAGATGATTTAGTTATGTTTTATTTTAGAGATGGAGTTAACTATGCGTCTGTTTATACCCAATCTAAAATAATTTCTGAAAATATTAAATGGAACTTAAATCAAAAAGCTAAAAAAATTTTTTCTTTAATAGTGAACACAAGAAATGCTAATTGTTTTACTGGAAAACAAGGTTATAAAAGTCTCGAAAAAATTGCAGAAATTATCTCTCAGAAATTAACACAAAAACAGAAAGAGGATGAAGATCAACCAAAAAAAATTAATTCAAGGGAAATAATTTTTGGATGTACCGGAACTATTGGTGAGATTTTTCCTGAGGAAAAAATAATCAATAAAATTCCTGAACTAATTGAGAAAATAAAATATACACAAAACAAGTATATTTGGATGAAGTCCGCATTAGGGATAATGACCACCGACACTCAGCCTAAAATGGCAATGGAAGAATGTTCAATTGGTGGAAGTGATATAAAAATATTTGGGGTCGCTAAAGGCTCAGGAATGATACAACCTGATATGGCTACAACTTTAGCATTTATTTTTACTGATGCTGATCTACCAAATGATGTGCTTAAAAAACTTTTAAAGAAAAATATTTCTAATACTTTTAACGCGATCAGCTGTGATAGTGATACTAGCACTAATGATATGGTTTCAATTTTTTCAACAGGTAAATCAAAACATCCTAAAATTAAAAATGCTAATGATGAAAAAATTAAAAATTTTGATATTGCTTTAAATAAGGTTTTATTAAATTTAGCTAAAAGAGTTGTAGCTGATGGTGAAGGTGCTTCAAAATTCATAACTATTGATATTCAGGGGTGCAAAAATGAAGATGTCGCAAAAAAAATAGGTTTCTCAATTGCAAATTCACCTTTAGTAAAAACAGCTATTTCAGGCGAAGATGCCAATTGGGGCAGAGTGGTAATGGCAATAGGAAAAGCAGGTGTACAAATTAAGCATGAAAAATTGTCTATTAAATTTGGTGAGATAAGTGTTGTTTCTAATGGAAAGCTAAATTCTAGTTATAATGAGGATGAAGTATCCGAATATATGAAAAGTGATAGCATTGATATTAATATTGATATCTCTAGTGGTTCCAAAAGTTTCAAAGTTTACACGATGGATTTAACAAAAAAAT
This sequence comes from uncultured Pelagibacteraceae bacterium, assembly GCA_902524865.1. Classification (GTDB taxonomy): domain Bacteria; phylum Pseudomonadota; class Alphaproteobacteria; order Pelagibacterales; family Pelagibacteraceae; genus Pelagibacter. The sequence continues at coordinate 15,761 of CABZEV010000004.1, forward strand.
ACATTGAGATTAATGGACATTATAGAAGTTAGATTTGTTCTATTGAAATTTATAGAACTATTACTAAATAATTATTATGATCAAATATAAGTTGATTTGCAAAAATTGTGATTTCTCATTCGATAGCTGGTTTGCTACATCTAAAGAGTATGAAAAACTTAAAAGTAAAAACTTTTTAAATTGCTATAAATGTAATTCTCAAAAAATTGAAAAAACTTTAATGGCTCCTAAATTAATAAATAGAAATAGCATTGATAATCATGAAAAAAAAAACACCAAATTTAATGAGATAAAGAATAAGATTAAAGAGTATCAAAAATTTATCAAAAGTAATTTTGATTATGTGGGTGAAAATTTTGCTTATGAAGCAAGATCATTACACTATAACAAAAAAAATAAAAAAAAAGGTATTTACGGAACAGCTACAAAAAATGAAATTCAAGAACTTAAGGAAGAAGGAGTTGAAGCTGAAATGATACCATGGATTGAAGATAAGAGTAATTAAACTTTATTAAATTTTCCAATATAATTAATGGATTTATCTGAGCTTATCGACCATTTGTCAGTAATAATATTAAATTTCATTCCGTCTAGATTTTGTAATTGAAGGTTATATTTTTTAGAAATTTTAATTAAGTCATTTGGATCTATAAATTTATCCCATTCGTGAGTTCCAATCGGCAGCCATCTTAAAATATATTCAGCACCTATTATTGCAAATAAATAAGATTTTAAAGTTTTGTTAATTGTTGCAACAAACATTATACCTCCCTTTTTTAATAGTGATGAACATGATTTTAAAAAAATATCAACATCTTCAACATGTTCAATAATTTCCATATTCAAAATAACATCAAATTTTCTATCTATTTTTAAATTTTCTGGTGAGGCAGTTAGATAATTAATTTTTAAATTATTCTTTTTTGCATGAAGCTTTGCAACTTGTATATTTTTTTCCGATGCATCTATGCCAGTAACTTCTGCTCCTAATCTGCTCATAGGTTCTGATAGTAAACCACCACCACACCCAATATCTAATAATCTAATTTTTTGTAATGGCTTATCTGAATTTTCAAGTTTAAAACTATTGATTATTTTGTCCTTTATATATGAAACTCTAATAGGATTAAATTTATGTAATGGTTTAAATTTACCAGTAGGATCCCACCATTCATCTGCAATTCTAGAAAATTTCTCTATTTCTTTTTTATTTATTGTGCTAGTTTTCATTACAAGGTTAACAATATATTGAAGATGTATTTAATCAATAAATTTTAATTAAAAAAATATTTATCATGAAAATTGTGGTATTAAAATTTGGTGGAACATCGGTCGGTACAATTGAAAAAATTAAAAAAGTTACTGATATAATCATCGAATATAAAAAGAAAAAAAACAAAGTAATAGTTGTTTCCTCAGCTATGAGTGGTGTGACAAATGACTTAATCAAAAAATCAAAACAGATCAGTAACAATTTTGTAGGCTCCGAATATGATGTTTTAGTATCATCAGGTGAGCAAGTCGCATGCTCCTTAATAGCTGGAAGATTAAACCATAAAGGCTTCAAATCAAGATCTTGGCTAGGTTGGCAAATACCAATTTTTACTAACGGTCCTTACACAAACTCAAGGATTCAACAAGTGAATAAAAATAAATTATTAAGATTTCTTAAAGAAGGAGGGATTCCTATTATAACTGGCTTTCAAGGAGTAAATATGAACGAGAGAGTAACCACGATAGGTAGAGGAGGTTCGGATGCAAGTGCAATTATGATTGCAAAATCCTTTAAAGCGCAAAGATGTATAATTTATACAGATGTAGAAGGGGTATACACCACAGATCCAAATAAACTAAAAAAAGCAAAAAAAATTAAAGAAATTTCTTATGAGGAAATGTTAGAAATGGCATCTTTAGGTGCTAAAGTTATGCAGCCTGTTTCAATTCAAGATGCTAGATTAAATAGAATTAATATTGAGGTAAAATCATCATTTATTAAAAAAACTGGAACATTAATTACAAAAAGAATAAATTTAAAAAATAATAAAATTATTACAGGAATTACTTCAACTCACAATGACGCAAAAGTTACTTTAGTTGGTGTAAAAGATAGACCAGGTGTAGCGGCATCAATTTTTAAACCTCTGTCAATCAATTCTATTAACGTTGATATGGTAGTGCAAAATATTTCGCCGAACGGAAAAGTAACTGATTTAACTTTTACTATAAAAGCTGAAGAACTCAACAAAACAAAAAAGATAATTCAAGAAAATAAAAGCATAAATTTTAAAAAAGTGTTATTCCAAAAAGGGGTTTCCAAAATATCAATAATTGGTGTTGGAATGATAACAACTCCTGGTGTTACTTTTAGAATGTTTCAAGTCTTAGCAAACAAAAAAATTAATATTCAAGTTATATCTACATCTGAAATTAAAATTTCTGTTTTGATTAATAAAAAAGATGCTAAAAAAGCTTTAGCTGCATTGCATAAAGAATTTAAATTACACGAATAAAAAATGAACATTAGACCTTTTAGAGATATTAAAAGACGAAGTACCAAAACTATAAATGTAGGTAATGTTAAAGTTGGAGGTGAAAACCCTATAACTGTACAATCAATGACCAATACTTTAACATCAGATGTTAAGAGTACAATTAAACAAATTCAAGAAATACAATCTGAAGGGGCAGACATCGTTAGAGTTTCTTGTCCTGATGAGTCATCATCTAAAGCACTTAAAGAAATTACAAAACACATCGATATTCCAATAGTTGCAGACATCCATTTTCATTACAAGAGAGCAATTGAAGCTGCAGAAAATGGAGCAAGTTGTTTGAGAATAAATCCTGGAAATATTGGAGATAAAAAAAAAATTATTGAAGTAATTAAATCTGCTAAAGATAATAATTGTTCGATTAGAGTAGGCGTTAATGCTGGTTCATTAGAAAAAGATATACTAGAGAAATATAAAGAACCTTGTCCAGAGGCACTGGTAGAAAGCGCAATAAGAAATATCGAAATTTTAGAGGACATGGATTTTTCAAATTTAAAAGTAAGTGTAAAATCCTCCGACGTCTTTTTATCCGTAGAAGCCTATCGTCAACTTTCAAGGAAAATAGATTATCCACTTCACTTAGGAATTACTGAAGCTGGTAGTTTTATATCAGGGAGTATCAAATCCTCAATTGGCTTAGGAATTCTACTTAAAGAGGGAATTGGAGATACGATTAGAGTGTCTCTTTCTGATGATCCAGTAAAAGAGGTGACGATTGGAAATGAGATACTAAAATCATTGAGTCTTAGAAATAGGGGTGTAAAAATTATTTCTTGTCCATCCTGTGCAAGACAAGGTTTTCAAGTAATTGATACTGTTAGAATTTTAGAGAAAAAATTATCACATATCAAGACACCAATCACTCTCTCAATTATTGGATGTGTTGTTAATGGTCCGGGTGAGGCTGCGATGACAGACGTAGGAATTACAGGTGGGCAAAAAGGAAGCAATATGCTTTACCTTTCTGGTGTTCAAAGTGAAAAAGTTATGACAGAGGAAATGATAACTAGAGTGATTTATGAAGTTGAAAAGAAAGCTTCTGAATTAGAGAATAATTCAAAATGATACCAGAAAAAACTATCGAAGAATTAATTACTCGACATTCTTCTTTAGAAAAAGATTTAGCATCAGGAAATGTAGACAAGAAATCGTTTGCAGAAAAATCAAAAGAATATTCTGATTTAAATGAAATTGTTTATTGCGCAAAGAAATATGCTTCATATAAAAATGATAAAATGGAATTAGAAAAAATTCTAAATGATAAAAATTCTGATGAGGAGTTAATGAGGATGGCTCATTTCGAACTAAGTGATCTTAATTTACAATTTGAGAAAAATGAGAAAAAGTTAAAATTATTTTTACTACCAAAAGATGAGGCTGATAAAAAAAATGCTATTTTAGAGATAAGAGCTGGCACCGGTGGTCTAGAAGCAAGTTTATTTGCTGGTGATCTATTCAAAATGTATGAAAAAGTTTGTCATAAAAAAAAATGGTCATTAGAATTAATATCTATTTCAAGAAGTGATGCTGGCGGATTAAAAGAAGTCATTGCCTCTATTAAGGGTACTAATATTTATTCTACTCTTAAATATGAAAGTGGTGTTCATAGAGTTCAAAGGGTTCCAGATACTGAAACACAAGGCAGAGTGCATACTTCAGCAGCAACAGTTGCTGTTTTGCCTGAAGCAGAGGAGGTCGATTTAAAGATAAATGAGACTGATTTAAGAATTGATGTTTTTAGAGCAGGAGGTCCTGGTGGTCAATCTGTAAATACAACTGATAGTGCGGTACGAATTACACATATTCCATCAGGTTTGAGTGTTTCCCAACAAGATGAAAAATCACAACATAAAAATAAAGCTAAAGGAATGAAAATATTGAGAGCTAGATTATATGAATTGGAAAGATCAAGGATAGATCAGGAGAGATCGGCTGATAGAAAAAGTAAAATTGGGAGTGGAGATCGATCTGAGAGAATTAGAACTTATAATTTTCCTCAAGGAAGAGTTACAGATCATAGAATTAACTTAACACTTCATAAGTTAGAGGAATTCTTAGAGGGAGAAGCCTTTGATGAGATAATAGAGTCTTTATCTTTAAAGGCACAAGAAGAAAGTTTGAGTAAACTTTAATCTATGGATATTGAAACTGCATTAAAAAAAGGTCAATTGATATTAAAAGACAATAAGATTAAATCAGCAGAATTAGATAGTGATATTTTAATGTCTCAAGCCATAAGAAAGGATAAAAAATATATAATTTTAAATTATAATAAAAAAATAAAAAAAAAAGATCTTAAATATTTTGACTTTTTGATCCAAGAACGAGTAAAAAAAAAGCCAATAGCTTATTTAACAAAAAAAAAAGATTTTTGGAAATACGAATTTTTTATAGATAAGAATGTTTTAATACCAAGACCAGACACTGAAGTTTTAGTTGAACAAATTCTTGAATTAACAAAAAATAAAGCAAGTATGAGAATACTAGAAATTGGAGTTGGTTCTGGCTGTATAATATTATCAATTTTGAAAGAAAAAAAAAAATTTTTTGGTATTGGAATAGATATAAGTACTCAATCACTTAAAATAAGTGAGATTAATAGTCATAAATTAGGAGTAAATAGAAGGCTAAAATTATTCAAATCAAATATTGACAATTTCAACACAGGCAAATATGATTTAATTATATCTAATCCTCCTTACATTAAAAAAAATTTCTTAAAATGTTTGGAAAAGGATATAAGCTTTGAGCCTGTAGAAGCATTAGATGGTGGAATTGATGGGTTATCAGAAACGAGAAAAATAATACTTAAGTCGTCTGAATTGATAAAAAAAAAAGGGTATTTATTTTTAGAGATAGGTTTTGATCAAAAAAATAAAGTTAAAAAGATATTAGAAAATAATGGATTTTATATTAAAAAGGTCATTAAAGATTTGTCAAATCATGATCGTTGTATAGTAAGTATTAAAATATGATTTAAAAAATGGTTACATTTAGAAACAATAACGGAAGAAGAAATACCTTCAGAAGAAACGATAGAGGATTTAAATCCTCTGGGGAAAGAAATAAATTTAATAATAACTACTCAAATGCTGAAAATTTTCAAAGAAAGGCTCCTGGTAGAAACAACCATAATGCATCTAAATTAATTGATAAATACAACAATCTAGCAAGGGAAGCCCTATCAGTTGGTGATAAGATTCTCTCAGAAAATTATTTTCAGCATGCCGATCATTTCACAAGAATTTTAAATGAAAAAGAAATTCAAAAAAAGATGGATTTTAAAAGTCATAATTTACAGGACAGCAAAAATTTAAATGTTGAGAAAGTGAAAAAAATTGAGAGATTATCTGAAAATGAAAATGTTGAAGATAAGAAACACTCAGAAGTAAATTAATTTAAGCCAATTATTTTTTCAGACTTTAAAACATCCAATTTAATTCTTTTAGTTTCAAAGATTTTTCTTTCTGAACCTTTTAATGTTTTACCTGATGGCAGTTTTAATGTCTGAGAATTAATTCTTTTACCATTAACTATTACCTCGTAATGAAGATGTGGTCCAGTTGATTTACCAGTAGAGCCGACATACCCGATAGTTTGTCCTTGTTTAACTCTTGTTCCTTTTCTAACACCTTTAGCAAATTTTGACATATGTGCATAAACAGTTTGATAATTAGAGTTATGCTTAATCACTACGCAATTACCTCCACCTCCGCACCATCCAGCTTTTTTTATTACTCCGTTTCCAGATGCCATTATAGGAGTTCCCATAGGTGCAGCAAAATCAGTTCCCCTATGCATTTTATTAAAACCATCTATTGGATGTTTTCGCATTCCAAAAGAGGAAGAAAGTCTCGCACCATTAATGGGTGTTTTCATCAAAGCTTTCTTAACACTTTTTCCACTTTTATCATAATGTCCCTTATTTTCTTTCGAATCAAAATAATAAAGTGAATTATCTTCACCGCTTAATTTAAGATTTGCATAAAGGATATTACCAGTTTCAATTATATTTTTTTTATCGTCTGAAAAAACTTCAAACATGATTTGAAAACTATCTTTTTTTCTAATATCTCTTTGAAAGTCAACCTGAAAACCATAAATCCTTGCAAATTCAATTATAATATTGGCCGGAATTTTTTTATTTATAGCTGATTTGTAAAGACTATCTAAAATTATACTTTCATTATAAACAATATCTTTATTTAACTTGGTGACAACAATTCTTTGATCAAATTTGTTAGTCTCTTTTTCTCTAGTAAGAAAAATTTTTTCAGTGTTTGAAACTTGAAATATGAATTCTTTTATAAGAGAGCTTGATTGATCTATTGTAAATTGAAATTTTTGATCAACGTTTAATTTGTCTAAATTAATTTTTTTTCTTAATTCTTTTTTAATCTGTGTTATTTCAGATTTTTCAACCGAATATTCCTCTAATATCTTATCAAATGTTTCACCGACACCAATTTCATGCTCAATTTTTTTAAATCGGGGTTCCAAGCTATTGAGTATTTGATTAAATGATTTTTTGAAGTAAATATTATCTAATAAATTTGAGTAATTTATAAACACTTTTTTTTTATTGTAATTATAGTAAGATGTGAATGTTATTGTTATTACAATTAACAATAAAAGAGCAAAAATTTCTAAGTTTTTTTTTACTCCTAGTTTTATTTTTTTTAGCATTTTAGTTTAATGAAGAAGTTATTATTAAATTAGGTTTTAACAAATATCAAAAAAAAACCCTTAAAATTAAGGGTTTTTTGAGTTTTTTTTGCTCTTAAAAGCTTGATTTCCTATAATTTTAGCCTATAAGCATCGAACTTCTCAATAAAACTTATTTTAACACAATAAAATTATATGGGATTATTGAGCCTTTATGGTTCAATTAGCTATTTAAAATGTAAAAAATTAAGAAGAGAAGTGTGGACGGTTAAGGTTACCAAAATTTGTCGTACACACTTCAACTTAATATAAATTTTATTCTTAGAATTTATATTGAAGCTAGTGTGCGCCGTTTTTAAACTTGAGAGTTTGATCATGGCTCAGAACGTACGCTGGCGGCACGCCTAACACATGCAAGTCGAACGAAGTAGCAATACTTAGTGGCAGACGGGTGAGTAACATGTGGGTATCTGCCCTTTGGCCTGGAATAACACGAGGAAACTTGTGCTAATACTGGATAAGTCTTTACGGAGAAAGCTTTATGCACCATTGGATGAGCCCGCACTTGATTAGTTTGTTGGTGGGGTAATGGCCTACCAAGACTGTGATCAATAGCTGATTTGAGAGGATGATCAGCCACATTGGGACTGAGACACGGCCCAAACTCCTACGGGAGGCAGCAGTGGGGAATCTTGCACAATGGAGGAAACTCTGATGCAGCGATGCCGCGTGAGTGAAGAAGGCCTTTGGGTTGTAAAGCTCTTTCGTCGGGGAAGAAAATGACTGTACCCGAATAAGAAGGTCCGGCTAACTTCGTGCCAGCAGCCGCGGTAATACGAAGGGACCTAGCGTAGTTCGGAATTACTGGGCTTAAAGAGTTCGTAGGTGGTTGAAAAAGTTGGTGGTGAAATCCCAGAGCTTAACTCTGGAACTGCCATCAAAACTTTTCAGCTAGAGTTTGATAGAGGAAAGCAGAATTTCTAGTGTAGAGGTGAAATTCGTAGATATTAGAAAGAATACCAATTGCGAAGGCAGCTTTCTGGATCATTACTGACACTGAGGAACGAAAGCATGGGTAGCGAAGAGGATTAGATACCCTCGTAGTCCATGCCGTAAACGATGTGTGTTAGACGTTGGAAATTTATTTTCAGTGTCGCAGCGAAAGCGATAAACACACCGCCTGGGGAGTACGACCGCAAGGTTAAAACTCAAATGAATTGACGGGGACCCGCACAAGTAGTGGAGCATGTGGTTTAATTCGAAGATACGCGCAGAACCTTACCAACACTTGACATGTTCGTCGCGACTTTAAGAGATTAAAGTTTTCGGTTCGGCCGGACGAAACACAGGTGCTGCATGGCTGTCGTCAGCTCGTGTCGTGAGATGTTGGGTTAAGTCCCGCAACGAGCGCAACCCTCACTTTTAGTTGCCATCATTAAGTTGGGCACTCTGAAAGAACTGCCAGTGATAAGCTGGAGGAAGGTGGGGATGACGTCAAGTCCTCATGGCCCTTACGTGTTGGGCTACACACGTGCTACAATGGTATCTACAACAGGAAGCGAAACAGCGATGTTGAGCAAATCCTTAAAAGATACCTCAGTTCGGATTGCACTCTGCAACTCGAGTGCATGAAGCTGGAATTACTAGTAATCGTGGATCAGCGTGCCACGGTGAATGCGTTCCCGGGTCTTGTACACACCGCCCGTCACACCATGGGAGTTGGTTCTACCTTAAGGCAAGGTTTAATACCCTTGACCACGGTATAGTCAGCGACTGGGGTGAAGTCGTAACAAGGTAGCCGTAGGGGAACCTGCGGCTGGATTACCTCCTTTCTAAGGATGAATAAAAGTAAAATTTTATTCTAAATAATATACACAGGCTAATGTTGACCGTCCTCATTTCTCTTCTTAATTAGTGTTTCTCTTGCATGGGGGCCGGTAGCTCAGTTGGTTAGAGCACACCCTTGATAAGGGTGGGGTCGAAAGTTCGAGTCTTTCTCGGCCCACCAATTAAGATTAAGGGG
>CABZEV010000004.1:30000-47585 GCA_902524865.1 uncultured Pelagibacteraceae bacterium
TACAAGAATGGTAAAATGAAATTATGAGTTCTATCATCCTCATTTTTAATAGTGTATATATTAAGTTTTTCTCTCTTAAAAATTATAGAATCATTTTTTTCAAAATTATTATAATTTTTTATAATACAATAAACCGAATTCTTTCCACATTTGTTAAGATCGATGATTTGATTATTAAAAGTTATCTTTCTTTGATCTTTTAACTCTAAAAATAAAATTTCTTTATCATAAGCTTTAAAATTCTTTAATACTCTAAACTTTTTAAAGTTAATTTTATTTATCTCATCTTTATATATAAACAAATAGTTTATATTGAATAAATTAAAAAAAAGTTCGTCATTTATATCTGAATAATTAGAGTTAATGTACCATTGAAATTTATATGGCCCTGATTTGACCAAAGGTTCCTTTGAAGAATTTTTAAAGAATCCATGAAAAGGATATAAGTTATATTCAAATAAATCAGTTTGATTAAATACATTTGCTTCAGTAAATAGTATGTTAGTTTTCATAAGCATTGGTTTACCAATAGGTCTTTGCCTAAACTCATTCCATATTTTTGGGCTTAAATATAATTTACTATAATTTTCATTTTTAAAGTTTTTAAAAAAGTTATAAAATTCACTTTTTTCATAATTTTTGTTTATTTTTAGATATGAATAAGTTTCATGATTGTTTCTCTTAAAATTAAAATTACTAAAATAAAATAGAATTTGCGAGATAACACACAGAAATAGGATATATTTTGAAAATTTCTTATAATTAAGATTATTTAATAAGTGTCCAAAAATTATTATATTTATTAAATTTGTTATAAAAGAGTAATATATCGAATGATTTAAAAGATCAAAAGTTAAAGTTCGTGTATCAAAAAAACCAAGAAGAAAAAAAAGTAAAAATAAAATATTTAAGTTGAATACTTTTTTGGACTGACCAGAAAATAACAACTTTATTGAATATAGAATACTGAAATAAAAAGTTAAACCAGCAAAAGCTTTAAAAGCATTGTCTTGTATTGTAAAACCAGTAATTACATCTGTTTGTATATTTAAAAGATCAACAAAGAATTTTATTAAGAATATAAATCCTGATAAAATATGCTTCGGTTCATAAATCAGAATAAATCTCTCTGTTTCACTTGTATCTTCAAATTGCTCGTAAAGTCTATAAAAATCCTCAGAAATGATCAATGCAAATGCGATTAAACAAAAATAAAAAATTTTTTTTTTCAATATAAAAAAAATTTTATTATTTATTATTGTTAAAATAATGAGACTTAAAATAGCTACAAAAAAAAGACTATAATGAGTGTTCAAAATAAAATAGCAAAGTATCAGAAATAGTTTTAAAAAACTTAGCTCATTGTTTTGAATAATAAATTTTAGGTAGTAGTAGTAAATGATTGCTAAACACGAAAAAGCAAAATAACCTTTTAGAAAATCATTAGTAAATATTTGACATAAAGTAACATTGTTGATTATAAAAAAAAAAATTAAAAACTCATATGGATATAATTTTAATAATTTACAAATTTTCTTTAAATATATTAGCTGAATAGAAACTGATAAAATTATAATGAAAGAAAAAAAAACTTTAATATCGAATATTAAAAACGAGGGAAATAAATATAAAAAACCACTATCTAATGGCAAAGATGTTCCAGGTCCGTATAAATCAAAATAAAAGCTGAATTGGTTTAGAAAATTTTGTAAATTTATTTTTAATGTAAAATGATTGGTTTCATAGTTTTCTATATCATGGTTCCCATAAAGAAAAAGTGGAATTAATATAAAACTCGAAAAAAAAAATATTAAAAAAAAATTTTTTAAATAATACTTATTTTTGGAAATTTGATGCATAATTTAAAAAATGTTTCTTCTTACTATGGATAGAAATAATATTATAAGTTTTTTTGTAATTCAAATCTTCTAGTTTTCTAATTTTTGATAGTTTATTTTTTCTAAAAACATAAAATTGATAACCTTTTTTTAAAAGAATACTTTCAAGCAGATTATTTTTTTTATTTAATTCAAAAATTATCACTGGTTTGAAATTAAAAAGAATCTTATTTGATGATTTTATTACATCTAATTCATTTCCTTCAACATCTATTTTGATTATATCAGGACGAAACATGTAAAAATCATCTAAGTTCTTTATTTCAATTTTTTCCTCAGTAATTTCAAATTTATCAAAAAAATTCTTACAGTGTTTTTTTAAGTTATAGACCAAGTTACTTTTTTTAATTGATGACCATGAATTTAAACTAAAATTATAAATCTTTGGGGTAAATATTTTTTTTTTCATTTTTTTTGTACCAATAGCAAAATTGAGAATCTTTATATTTTTATAGTTAGTGAAATTTTTTTTAAGATTAAAATAACTATTTTTTTTAGGTTCGAAAGAGATGATCCTCACATTTCTATTAATTTTTCTAAAAGCCTTTATACTCTCACCATAACTTCCACCAATATCCAAAATTCTTATCCTTTTTTTGGAAAAAAGTTTTATAATTTTATAATGTTCCCCAGAATGAATTAAAAATTTGTAAGATAAAATATTCGAAATTAAAAATAAAAAAGAGTTTTGTTTTGATAATCTTATTAGGATGTTTTTTATATTTAAATGATCAATCACCTTTTTAAGAGGATAAACTTATTATTTCTGAGATATGTTCTTTTTTAGAGGAGCCAATAACTACTTCATAATCATGAAGTTCTAAATTTTTTACGTACTTAAGAGCTATTTCTGGTTTTAAATATCCTGAAGCTAAAACGCTCATTAAAATAATCTTATTTGTGGTTTTTTTAAAAGAATTTTCAACCTCAATCTTACCCGGATTCATGTTAAAACCGATATGATTTGCGTGTGTTAAAATGGTAGTATTAATATTAATCTTTTTAAATAAGTTGTCCAAATTAACAAAGTTTTTAGTTGCAAATCCTGCTTGGCATTTATGTTTTTTTTCTACCAATTCTATAAAAAATTCAAATATCTCAACTTTTTTAAGTGATAACAAAATATCTGTTAATGCATCATGAAGAATAACAATTTTTTTGTTAACTTTTTCAAATGATTGTAATTCGATATCAACAAGTGATGAAAGAATTTTTTTAAAATCAAAATTTAAAAAATAAGTTGATAAATTTACACTATGTTTTAAATTTTTACTTAAAGAGGCTTTGGCTAGTTGCTCTTTAATAATCCCGATTAAACCAATTTCATTGGATTTTCGAACATATTTATTTATATAAGGTAACAATATATAAAAACTCATTTTTTTGAGCAAATCTGATTTCTCTAACTCATCTATTAAAAATTTACTTTCATCTAAAGTGCTAATCATAAAATTGTTTATTTCGTTACTATTTGCAAAGTCTATTACTTCTATTATTTTTTTATAGTTGTTAATGAATTGTTCACTGGTATATTTGCCTTTATCATAATCTGCATGGTTTATTCCAAAAAAAGAGTTGTGACCTAAAATTAATTTTGATTTCTCAAGCATTATAAATCTCCTCAATTATTCTTTGAGTCTCAATTGATAAATTTAGGTTTTCATTGTCAATTTGATTATTCTTTACTAAATTTATAAAATAATAAGCTTGTTTTGCGTAATGTGTACCAGCAACTTCAAATTCAACATTTTTTTTTATTTCAGGAATTTGAATTTTTGAATATCCAGATTTGTAATCTTTAACATCTTCTAACAAGTAAATTTCAATTTTATCCTCTGTTAAAGTCAATGTCCCCTTTTTTCCCTCAAAGAAAATTTTTAAATATGGCGTTCTATAATTAATTGCTGACCAAGATGCATCAATGTAAGCATGAATGTTGTTATCAAATCTTAAACTTACATGTGCATAATCTTCAATTGGTTTTTCTGAATAAACACTTTTTAAAAAAGAATTTATTTTTGTTGCGTTACCTAAAATTTTGCATAAATAAAAAATTAAATGACTTGTTTGAGTTATAATAACACCACCTCCTGATTTTTTTTTATTAAATCTCCATGAAAAACGTTTTTTTTTATTTAAGTATTGGCTTACATACATCTCTGATTTAACATTAATGATGTCACCAAGAATTTTATCAGTTTTTAATAAATTGTTTGAAAGAGAAAATGTGTCATAAAAGTCATACATGTAACCAGTAAATAAAATAGTTTTATTTTCTAGAGAGAGCTTCTTTAATGACAAAGAGTCATTAAAATTTGTTACTAAAGGTTTTTCTGAAAAAACATGAATTTTTTTTGACAAAAAAAATTTTATAATTTCAAAATGAGTTGAAGATGGAGTTGTAATAATTACAAAATTAAGATTATTTATGTCAATTTTTTTATAGTCACTAACGACTTCAACATCATTAAAAATATTAGTTAAACCTTTGCATATGACATCATTTTCCTCACAAATATATTTAATTTCAATACCTTGAATTGATTGAAATTGACTTAGATGTAATAGACCGAGTTTACCGAATCCTATAACGCAACCTTTAAGAACACTCATAACTTATTTTGTGTATACTATATTTCATTTTATTATAAACTTTTTTTTTATAATTTAGAAAAACTCCAAGATCTTTTTTGTTTATGAATGAAGTTGGTGAAAAATAAAATTGTTCTTTATCTAACGAAAGAGATATTAATTTGGGAATAAAGTTTTTTTTAACAATTATAGTTTCTTGAATATAAATTTTTTTCCCATGGAAACTTATTTTCCTGTATGAGGCCATATTTTTTGCGGTTTTATGATTGATTAATAATTTTTTTCCTAATGATTTTATAAAATTACCAAGACCTATATATTTACTTATATAGGTAATTGAATTTAAGTTTTTTTTTAAAAATTTAAAGTTTTTAACTTCGATAAAAAGATTTTTACTAAATATTTTTTTTCCGTAGAAATCAAATCTTTCATTTATTTTAGGAATATATTTTTTATTAAGATAATTTAAGTTTGTATCAAAAAAATATTTTGTATTTTTTTTTGAATTTAATGCCAAAATATTTGAATTAGCGAGATAAAAGTTAAGTGATTTATCTTTATTGATAATGAATGATCTATAACGTGGAATTATATTTATTTTTTTTTTTAAATTATGCCTTTCATATTTGACTTGACTTACACTTATTATATTTACAAAGTCACCAGAAAAAAAAAAGGATAAATATTTTTTGTCTTTTTTTTTGATATAATTTTTTAAAGATCGAATGTAATTTTGATATGTATTATCAAATTCTAAGTTTGATATTAGACCTTTTTTATGGGCGTAAAGAAATCCTGACAACATTACAATTCTTGAAGATCTTGAAAAAATATAGTTAGGAAAATTTTTAAAATTATTAGTAATTTTTGAATAAATATCTAATTGATATTTGAAAATATTAAAAAGTTTGTTATTAAATTTATTCGTTAAAAGATCAGATAATATCATCAAGTTTACAGACAAATATCCAAGATCTATACCTCCATATTCAAAATTTTCATATTCAAGGGTTTTTTTTAAAATTAAATTTAAATATTTTGGATCATATCTTTTTTGGAATTTTGATTGAAATCCAAATTTAGCTAGTTCTTGATTCAGATTTGTGAAATTAGATTTATTATCTAAATATCTATTTAATTTTTTTAAACAAGTTAAAATATCCTCCTTAAAATTAACATTTATTTTTTCATTTATTAGATTTGACAAATAGTATCCGGTATAAGCTGATGCACAGAAACTATTTTCATTTGCATACCATTCATCAAAAGAGCCATTTATATTTTGGTGATCAATCAAAAATTTAATACCAGAGTTAATAAATTTTTGATCAATTTCAAGAATTTCTAATTTTTTAAGGATAGCTCCATTTATAAAAAAAAAATTATGTGGACTTGAAAAAAAATTATTTGTTTTTTTTAAATATTTTGTATCGATGGTTTTCTTTTTGAAATTAAATAATTTCATAGTTTTTTTAATTTCTTTGATTACGTTTGAAACTCTATTCATATATTAATAATTTTTCTCAAACCATATAGCTAGAATGATTAAACTATAAAGTTGTTTTTCAACAACAAGTTCATCTGATTTGATAAATTTTTGTTTAATTATCAAAAATTCTTCAAAATTTAAAATTTTGAAAATTTTGAAATTTTTATGAATTTTTTTATTAATAAATAAAATTATTTTCTTTTTGGTCTTCTTTGATAAGTAATTTTGAAATGCAGTTTTTTTAGAAATTTTTTTACCTGATTTTGAATAAAAGATATTTCTTAGTATTAATTTAGAATTGTAAAAATTTAGGTTTTTTTTCATAAAATTTAAAATTGAAAAAAAAATATTGTCTAAAAAAGGAACTCTTGCCTCTAAGCTATTATCCATTGATAATTGATCAAGCTTGTAGCAATTATAGTTTGGTAGCCAATTTTTTGTTAAATCATTAATTATATTTATAAGATTAAATTTTGTTTTTTTCTCTTTAATTTCATTTTTTGAATTAAAATTATAATTTGTTAATAACAATCTTTTTATTTCTTCATCATTAAAAACTGAAATAAAATTATTAAAATCATATAAAGTAAAGTGTTGTTTCTTCAAAACCTCCGAGAGTCTTGACTTAAAGTTTTTGTCAAATTTTCCTTGATATAACACAAAATAGTTTAATAGATTAACATTTGTAAATTTGAGTAAAAATTTTGAAAAATTAAGTAATTTATACTTTGCAATAAACCTGTAAAAATAAAAAAAATTTAAAAAATAATAACCACCAAATATTTCATCAGCCCCCTCACCTGAAATTGTAACTTTATATTTTTTAGAAATATTTTGGAATAGTTTGTACATTGGAAAAATTACACTATCGCAAATTGGACTATCAAACGAATGAATTGTTTTTAGAATCTGCTCTTTTTTCAATTGATTATTGAATTGAATAATTCTTAGATTTTTAACTTGTTTGCTATCTAATAATCTTTTTATTTTTGTTGACTCATCATATTTATTTTCAGAAAAAGCAACATTAAATAGTTTCAGTTTTTTATTGTAAAGAGAATTCAAAATTAAATTTGAGTCTATTCCACTTGATATAAGTAAACACATATCAACATCAGAAATTTTATAGTCAAGAATTTTATTATTAAAAAAATTTTCCACAGAATATTTAAAATTATATTTGTTAATAACTTCTGTTTCTTTGACAAATTTTTTAGTATGTAATTTTTTTTTATGATTAAACTTTAAAATTGACCCAGGCTTTAAATTGTTTATGCCACTAAAAATATGAGATCTTCCTTTTATGTATCTATGTTTTAAAATTGAAACGAGACTCTCAACATTAATTTTTTTTTTGAAAAAATTTAGATTATAAATTGATTTAGCTGAGGAAGAATAAAAAAAATCATCATTATTATTATGATAATATAATGGTTTAATACCAAATCTATCTCTAGCAATTATGAATTGTTTTTTTTTATTATCAAATATTGAGATAGCAAACATTCCATTAATTTTGTTGAAGAATTTATCTCCAAAAAAAAAATATCCTGGTGCAATTAATTCCGTGTCACATTTTGTTTTAAATTTATATCCTTTCATTGAAATTAATTTTTTTAACTCTGCATAATTATATATTTCACCATTAAGAGATGCATAAATATTTCCTTGTTTATAGTAAAATGGTTGAGATCCATTTTTAAGATCTCTTATTGATAATCTTGTTGCGCCGAATGTAAATTTTTTTTTTTTAAAGACTTTTTTATCATCTGGTCCTCTTTTTTTTAGGTATCTTAAAAAATCTGAGCTTTTAATACTTTTTGAAGTGTAATAACCAAAAATTCCACACATTTTAACTTTTATTTTTGAATTGATTTATTTTTGAATGAATTATTATATTTTTAAATGCCTCAAGTATAAAACCTGAAATAAATAATATTATTGATGTTAAAAAATAAACTATTGAAAGATCTTCTTGAATTTTAAATAAAAAAGTAAAAAAAAACACTATTCCTAAACTATAAAATATTTTTTTGTGTAAATTTAATCTCACAAATAAAATAGGGCTTACATTAAAAATATATCTAATTATTGATCCTACCACTTTTGATTTACCATGTTGTCTTTTGAGCCACTTTGAGGGTATTTCTTTAACAGTAAAACCATTATAACTAGCATCAATCAAAAACTCCTGAACATAAGTATAGTCTCCAAGTAAAATTAATTTTTCTGCAACCTTATTTTTAAAAAATCTGATACCACCATGTGAGTCTGTAACTTTAAAATTTGTAAAAAAATTGATTATATTTCTTAAAATAATTGTTCCAAATTTATTTATCAGTGGATAATTATAATCTATTAAATCTTTTTTTAAAAAACGTGAACTTAAAAAAATATCAATAGATTTATCTTTTTTTGCTTCATCCATAAATAAGTTAATTTCATTCAAATCAACTTGACCATCTGTATCAATTGTAAAAAGATATTCTGGAGCAAATTTTAATGCATATTTTGCACCTTTCAAAACAGAATAACCTAACCCAAAATTATCTCCATTTAAGAGATGTATATTTGGTTTATTTAAACTTTTTATAATTTCATCTGTTTTGTCAGTGGAATCACTCACGATAATAAAATTTACATTGTCGTTTGATGAAAACTTTGAGCTTAGGTCATTGATTACATTTTCAATTGTGCCTTCTTCATTTTTTACTGGTAATATGCAAGCAAATTCCATTATAATTTAATTATATAATATATTTTTTTTTTGAATTCTATAAATATAAAAAATGAAAATTGGAATTATTGGCCTAGGGGTTGTTGGTGGAGTTATTTATAAGGCTTTTAAAAAATTAAATAATAATTGTTTTGGTATTGATATAAATAATCAACATGAAAAAAAAAAATTATTAGAACAAGACATCATCTATATTTGTCTTCCTACAAACTTTCAAAAAAAAAAACTAAACACTAAACAGATTTTAAGTTATTTAAATTATTTAAATAAAAATAGTTTCCCATTTACTATTGCAATAAAATCAACTTTGAATCCTGGGGATATGAAATCTTTTCAAAAAAAATATAAAAGACTTAATAAAAGAATTTGTTATGTGCCTGAGTTTTTAAGAGAAAGATCTGCGTATGAGGACTTCACGAAAAATCAAGATTTACTGGTTATTGGAAGTAATGATAGTCAATCTATCAAAAAAATTGTTTTGAATCACGGCTATTTTCCGAAAAAAACAGTTATCTTAAAACCACAGGAAGCTGAATTAGTAAAACTTTTTTCTAATAGCTATAATGCGTTAAGGGTAACTTTTGCAAATTCATTCTATGAATTATGTTTAAGTACAAATTCTAATTATCAAAAAATATTAAACTCTTATTTACTTAGAGGTTTATCGTCTGGTAATTATTTGTCTTGTAATAAAAACTTAAGAGGCTTTGGGGGCAAGTGTCTTCCAAAAGATTTAAAATGTATAAATCAATTTATGAAGAGCAGAAAAAAGAATATTCATTTTTTTGATGATATTTTGAGACAAAATTCAAAATTTAAAATTTCAATTAAAAAAAATTAATATAGCGCTTAGTTTAATCAGTTAATTTTAAACTATTTAAAATATGTGAAAACCTCAAAAAAATTTAGGAGCAATAATGTCTTTAAAAACCTCAATTTTAGCGTGTCTCTTATAACTTTCCAGAAAGGGGAAATAAAAAAAATTTTTTTGATCTAATTAAGATTTTAGAAGAAAGTAAAAAAACTAGAGATTAAAAAAATTAAATAAATAAATATTTTTTAAATGTTTAAATTTTGTAAAATAAGTTTTTTTGTTTTCTCATAGTTAGAATTGCAAACATAATCTTTATTAGATCCAAGCTTCTTACTATAATTTTCTCTTGAGATTTTTAATAAATACAAAATTCTCTGTTCAAGTTCCTCAGGTTTAAAATTTTTAATATTACAAATACCTTCAATTGGAAAATCATAAATATTATTTGGAGTTTGGTTACATGCTAATGATTTGCCTCCTAGAGCTATATTTTCTCTCAATAATGTGGATATTGTTCCTATCAATAGATTGGTTTTGAGTAATATCTCATATGTTCCAAATCTTGAGGATCTTTCTATTATTTTATTTGATATAAATTCAAAATTATTTCTTTGAAGTCCATTTTTATATAAATTGTGCTCCTTTTCTCTTTTGATTGGATTTTTTTCTGTAGCTTTATATAAAAAAATACAATTTAGTTTATTTTTAATTACAATTTCAATTATAGCATTCAAAGTGTCCAAGATTTTTTTTGTATAATCAATACCAAGTCTCTGGTCCCAACCCTCATAATCAGATAAAATTGCCAAATCATAAGTTGGAGATTTTGAAAATTCAATTTTTTGTTTTTTTATAAATTTTTTGTAATGGTAGAAATTATAAAGTCTTAAGCTTCCAACATTTTGAAAATTATCGATCTTAATCTTATATATTTTTGATAATTCTTCCTCGTACTTACTCAGAGTTAAAATATTTGGTATAAATAGTTTTTTATTAATGTTTTCTTTTATTATTCCTTTTTCATAAAGTTCTTTATATTCTTGAAAAATAAATTTTGCACCATTTTGAATTGCAATAAATTTAATTTGACTCTTAGAAAAGATTTTTGCTAATTCGCTAAATCTCCAATTTGTATCAATAAACGTAAGCACAATTTTAGGACTTATGGTCTCTATTAATGCTGCTTGGTATGATCTTTTTAAATTTCCATCAAAAAATTTAAAAAAGTTTTTGAGGATAAGAATAGAGAAAAAAATTTCGTTAAAATGCTTATTTCTATCAGCTAAATAAAAAATTTTCTTTCTTTCTTTTAAAAGATAGTCAAAGTCATATTTACTTTCAATATCAAAGATGACTGTATCATAATTGTTTTTTCTTAAAATTTTGAACCTACAAAAAAAAGAAAAAAATATAATTATTTTCCTTAAAAAAGATAACATAAGATTAAATTTTTTTTTTGTGTAATATTTGAGCTATCCTCAAATCCTCATAATCATCGATGTCAATAGATTTATATCTTTTATCTAATATATGTGCGTAAATAGGTTTTGGTGTTAATGTTTTTTGTTCTACTAAAGCTTTTGTTTTAAAAGAAAAAATATTTCCGTGTGCAAAAAAAGTTTTTTTACTTTGTCTTAATGGATTTTTTACTCTTTTTTTATAGTTCAAATAATTAACCCTCCCGATTTGATCTATTGTTGCGTGGTTAATATAATTAAACTTATGAGGAATTTTGATATAAGAATTTATACAGTTAGCCTCTGGATATTTAGTGTATAATTTGATAATTTCAGTGATAACTTCTTTTTCTAAAAATGGGGATGTTGGTTGTAAAAGGAAAATAACATCTGGGATTATAATTTTTTTTTCTTTCAATACTTTTAAAAAATGAAACACTGCATCTATAGATTTCGCTTTGTTATTGGATAATTTTTTCGGTCTCTTAATTATTTTTATCTCATTTTTTAAGCTTATATTTAATATTTTTTTGTTATCCGATGAACAATAAATTTGATTTATTTTTTTTACTTTTTTTGCATTCAAAATTGATATTTCTAAGAGAGAAAGATTCCCAATTTTTTTTAAATTTTTATTTTTGATACCCATTGATCCACCCCTTGCCGTGATTAGGGCAAAAAATGAAAGTTTTTTTTTATATTTCATTGTTTCTTTTCATTATAAAAAGTATTTTTCATTTAATTTTTTTATTTTTATACATTTTAGCGAGATGAAAATCATAGATTGTATCTATATCGATTGACTCAGGTTTTTGAATTAAGAATTTGAATGGTCTTTTTCCACAAACATTTTTATATTTCAAAATTTTCTTTTTTGTCATAATTGAAAGTGCAGGATTAAATATATAGATTTTTTTTAAATCTTGAGATCTTGGTTGATTATTTATTGAATAATTAATTGATTTTTTTTCATCCCATAAAAAATTATTGCATTTTTCAAAAGTTGAAAGAGAGTCATACTTTTTTTTATCAAGTCTTTTAAATATTTTTACGGCTTTTATAATTGTTTTATCAGAGATTAATGGACTTGTATTTGTTAAATAACAAATATTGTCAATGGAAATTCTCTTTGCTAAGTATGGCCCGAATTCACTAATCGTAGAGTCTCCTAAATATTTTTTTGGTCTAATTATTATTTCATAGCCAAGTTTTAGTGCATAATTATTAAGCGCCAAACTGTCAGAGGAAAAAAATAACTTGTCAAACACCTTAACTCTTTTTGCTTGAATTAGTTTTAAATAAGTTAAATTTTGTCTTCCAAAGTTTTTTAAACTTTTTTTTTTAATTCTTTTAGAAGCTAGTCTAGTAGCTATTAAAGCTGCAATTTTCATAAAAATTTATAAATATCTGTAATTTTAGATATTCTATTTATTTTCTTATTTAATATTCTGCCATAACCCCATTTTGCAAACAAAAAATTTATCTTAGAATTTTGAGAGAATTCTAAATCATGCTTTGTATCTCCAAGGTAAATAATTTCTGATTTTTTTACATTATATTTTTTAATTATTTTAATTATTGCTTCTGAATAAGGTTTTCCTCTTCTTAAATCATCAGGTGTTAAAATAAAATTGAATTTTATTTTAAAATTTTTAAGGATAATGTTTGACCTAAATTTATTTTTTGATGTTATAATGCCAATAATAAAATTTTTTTTTAAATCTTTTAAAGTTTCATAAGTTTTAGGATAGAATTTTATTAAATTGATTTTTTTTTTTTGAAAATTTATTATAATCATTGAAAATTTTTTTTTGATTTTTTTTTATACCAATATTTTTTAAAATTTTGTAAAAAGGTAATCCAATGTATTTTTTGTAAACAAGAAAAGGAATATTTAAGTCATTTTTTAAACAAGTCATTTTCCACGCAAATAACATATTATCCAGAGAATTAATCAAAACCCCATCAAGATCAAAACAAATAATTTTAATATTTTTCATCATTTAAATTTTTTTTATAAATTAATTTGAGTATGGATGACTTTTATCAGTTTTTTTCGTTATATCTTTTAAAGTTATATTTTTGTGATGTAATTTTTTAATTTCATCAAATATTAAATTCTTAACGTAAATTACATCAACTTGGTAATTGCTAAAAGCAACAATATTTGAATCATAATTTATAGCAGCTAATTTATATCCATATTGATGTAGATGTTTTTCTACATCATAAAAAGATATAGATTTAGTATATCCAAATCCAAGAATTATTTCCATTTCAATAATATCAATATTATTTTTTTCAATAAATTTTTTTGCTCCCTCTATTACTTCAGGTTCGTGTCCCTGAACATCAATTTTTAAAATATTAATTTTTGATAATTTTTTTTCATTTGAGAAAGAATCTAATTTTAATAATTTTACTATTTTTTCCTCTTCAAATTTATCAATGTTATTTCTGGCAATCTTTCTAGATTTATAAAGCTTAGAATTTTTATCAAGAGGAATTAATGAATTAATTTTATCATACGCATATGAATAAAACTTTTGGCTTCCATCTTTATTAGAAAGCCCTATATTATTTAAATAAACATTTTTTGTCTTTGAATATTTGTCTTTAAGTCTTTTGAATATTTCATCATCTGGTTCAAAAGAATAAATTTTAGAATTTGGTAAAATTTTTTTAAATCTTTTTATACTCTCCCCGTCATTTGCACCTACATCAAATATTACTGGTTCTTCACATTTTAATATTTGAGTAATTAAAAATTTGTGAATTGCATCATAATTGTTATGAGAAACTGTGGGTTTATTTCCCCTTAAATTGAAGCCTAAATAATTAAAGACTTTTAAAATAATCTTTTTAATAATATTTTTCATAAGAATTTTTTAAATTTTACTTAACTTTTTTGCTGGATTACCAACATATATAGAATTTTTTAAACATTTATTTATTACATTGGCTCCACTACCAATAGTTACATTTTTTTCAATAACTATATTTTGTTTAAAGGTTGATGAGATTCCAATGACACAATCATCTTTAATTTTTACATTTCCAGCTAAATTAGCTCCGTGACCAATGGTGCTAAATTTACCTATCTTACAATCATGATTTATCAAAGCGTTAATCCCAATAAAAACGTTATTTTCTATTTTTGAATTTGGTCCTATGTTAGCATTTTCACAAATAATTATATTCTTATTTAATTTTACGTTAGATTTTATAATTGCAGTGGGGTCTATTAAAGGTTGATTATCAATTTTTTTTAATTTTTTTTTTAATTCTTGATATTTCTTTTTATGAATTATTGGATCAGAGATACCAATAAAAATTTGATCTGTTTTATGATCATATTCTTTAAATAAAAAATTTGAGTTATTGAAACTCTTTTTTATATCATCTATAAACATTATATTATGAGCTTTTTGCTTTGATCTCAGTAAAATTTCTCTAATTAATTTTCCTCTTCCGCCGCTCCCATATATGTATATCATCTTACAACTAATAGTATTTTTTTCTTTACTGTTCATTATTTGAACAATATAAGATAACCTAAAATGAAAAATTCTCAAGATCAATTAGAAATATTAAGAAAAATAAACAAAAAACCAAAATTATCTCAAAGGGAATTAGCTAAAGAACTAGGTTTTAGTTTAGGAAAACTTAATTATTGTATTAAGGAGTTAAAAAAAAAAGGTTTAGTTAAAATTGAAAATTTTAAAAAAAATCCAAATAAACTCAATTACATCTATCTTTTGACTCCCAAAGGTGTGTCAGAAAAAACAAAACTAACGATAAATTTTATGAAAAAAAAAGCCAAAGAGTATGATGAATTAAAAAAGGAATTAAATCTCTAAAACAAAAAAAGAATATGAGCAATAAACAAAAAGAACTTGAAAAGAGATATCAGTTTCAAACAGAGTACATAAAAAATGTAGAAGATTTTAAATCAAAACTTTTTGAAAAAAAATTGGTTCCCTACCAAGTTGAATTTCAAGCACCACCACGAGGAAAAAAAATATGTTGGTTAGAGTGCCCCTATTGTTATGGTTTGTCAGCAGAGGATAATGGAGAAAGATTGAATAAAGACAGAGGTTTGGAAATTTTAAATGAAATTCTTGAAGGTGGGGTCAGAAAAATTATATATGCGGGATATGCAACCGATCCTTTAAATTGTTCTTATATTGATGATTTATTAGAAATAACAGTTTTAAAAAAAGCAATATTTGGTTTCAATACAAAAGCTTTAAGAATTTCCGATAATTTTTTTAATACTCTTAAAAACAACAAAATAGTAGATACAAGCTACATAAGTTTAAGTGTGGATGCTGGAACTAATGAGACTTACAACAAAATACATGCCGTTAGGGGTTCAGCAAAAATTTACGATAAAGTCTTATTGAACACCCAAAAGCTTGGTGAAATAAGAAAAAAAAATTATTTTGATTTGAGCGCAGCATACTTAGTAAATATTCATAGTGGTAATGAGTATGATTGTGAAAAATTTATGAATGATTTTATTTCTGCAGGTTGTAATGTTATTCGATTCACATTTCCACAACAACCAAAAGGTATTCAAACTGATGAAGGGGTTGTGCCATTAGAAAAAGAAAAAGTTAATTATAAAAAAATAATAGAAAGACTAAAATCTAAATATGAAAATTCTGATTGTTCTATTCTAATTGTTGACGCTGATACAGATTACGATATTTATAAGAAGCCAAGGACGATACCTTGTTTTGCGAGATATGTGTTTCCGACAGTTGGTTTTGATGGTTGGCTGTATAACTGTTCCCAGTCTAGTGCACCTAATTTTAGATCTTCAGCTTTAGGAGATTTGACAAAAAATAATTTCTGGGACTTATTTTATAATTACGATTTAAATAATTTTGGCAGTTTTCAAAAAACATGTAATCAGAAAATTGCCTCAACAGGATGTAAATGCGATAGAAAAGAACATGTTTTAAATCAAAAATTGATAGATAACAAAATTATTTAATTTGTTCATGAAAAAGTTAAATTCAAAAAAAAAAATAGATTTGTTTTTTTTTACTGGAAAAAGAGGAGGTTTCAGCCATTTCGTTCCTATAATTAAAATTCTAGATCAACAAAAAAGCATCAATTACAAAATTTTAGTAACAGATATGCATTTATCAAGTCTTTTTGGAAATACTTTAAACGAAATAAAAATGTATAGTAAAAAAATTATCTTGTTAGATAGTATTCAAATAAAAGATAATATTGCAAATAGACTTCAAGTCATTTCAAAAACAATTCAAGCTTTAAGTAAAATTTTAAAAAAAAAAAAACCAAATTTTTTATTTTTATTAGGTGATAGGGCTGAGGTTCTTGGTGCTGCAATTGCAGCCATGCATTATAATATACCTATCATTCATTTATATGGGGGTGATTTAACACAAGGAGGAACAGATGAAGTTACAAGACATGCAATTTCTAAATTATCAAATATTCATCTTACCTCAAATATCCAAAGTTATAAAAATATTTTAAGGATGGGTGAGGAATCCTGGAGAGTATACAATGTTGGTCTTTCGTCACTTGATTTACTTGATAAAGATTTTTTTAGGTCTAAAAGTTATTTAGAAAAAAAGTTTAATATTGAACTTAAAAAACCTTTAATTTTACTAATTCAACACTCAGTTACATGGCAAGTAGATCAATCAAGGGCCCAAATAAAAGAGACCTTGAAGGCCCTTGATAAATTAAAAGTACAGACAATAGCCATATATCCATGTTCAGACCCTGGATATGAAAATATTATAAAAGAATACAAAAAATTTGAAAAAAAAAAGTTTTTCCAAGTTTATAAAAATTTAGAGATAAATGATTTTTATAGTTTATTGAAACATTCAAAGGTATTATTAGGTAAT
This sequence comes from uncultured Pelagibacteraceae bacterium, assembly GCA_902524865.1. Classification (GTDB taxonomy): domain Bacteria; phylum Pseudomonadota; class Alphaproteobacteria; order Pelagibacterales; family Pelagibacteraceae; genus Pelagibacter. The sequence goes on from CABZEV010000004.1 coordinate 46,882, forward strand.
TCTAGTTGTGGTATTTTAGAATGTGGCTTTATTAAAAAATTTGTAATTAATTTAGGTATAAGACAAGAAGGTAGAGTTTGTGAAAAAAATGTTTATCACATATCTCATAGTTCAGAGAAGATATTAAAAAAGATAAAAGAATTACTTAAAAAATCTAATCCAAAGACAAAGTCTAAATTATATGGTAGCGGAAATTCTTCAAAAAAAATTGTTAGTACGATTCTTAATTTAGACTTAAAAAAAAATCTTATTAGAAAAAAATTTGTTATATGAAAATTTTATTAACAGGGATAGATGGATATTGTGGATGGCCGCTAGCTTTGGCAATTTCAAAAAAATTTAAGAATTGCAGAATAATTGGTGTTGATAACTTATCCCGAAGGAAATGGGTTAAAATGTTAAACTGTACAAGTGCGATCCCTATAAAATCTATGTATCAAAGAATCAAAATTGCTAAAAAATTTGGTTTTAAGAATATAAACTTTATTTATGGTGACCTAACTGATGCACATTTCACAAGAGATCTTTTTAAAAAATTTGATTTTGATATTGTAATTCATTGTGCATCCCAACCTTCAGCACCTTATGCTAATTCTAGTCTTTTGAAAGCATCATTTACGCTTAAAAATAACAATCTCTCTCTTTTAAACTTACTATGGTCTATTAAAGAATTTGGAAAAAAAAATATCAAATTAATAAATACC